>CBIHPC010000382.1:0-5399 GCA_966211305.1 uncultured Niastella sp. | reverse complement strand
TTTCCATCAGCCTGGTACTGTCAGTGAATTTGCCGGAGGGGCAACGAAACAGCATCGCAAGTGATAGAAATGTGCAAAATTTCGGCGAAGTTCATAATTAATTTGCAAGTAACGTTTTTTTGTTTTGAATGGTTACAGTCCGCATGATTCCCGCACTTCAAACAAATGAGCGGTATGGGCAGGTGCCTGTAATTCAGGCGGTTTGCGTTTTTATGCAGGTTATTGGCCTGCCCTTCAGCATGGTTGTTTCAGCTATGCGTCTTAACTTCGCGGGATGGCTAATATGTATAAATGAGCCTGTATTAAGGGTTTGGAATTATACGATTAAACGGTTATAAATATGGCTATACTGCTGGCAGATAGTGGAGCAACAAAATGTGAATGGTTTCTGGCAGAATCGAAAGAAAGCACAAAAACGGCTTTTACTCAGGGCATCAGTCCGTATTTCTTCAATACAGAAAAAACGGTGACCTTATTGCAGGAGGAATTACTGCCTCAGTTGCCTGCATCGGCGGTAATTGAGGAGATCCATTACTATGGCACCGGCATGCGTAACCCGGTTAATGTGGAGATGGTACGGCAGTCCCTGGCAACCGTTTTTAAAAAGGCTGAAATAGAAGTGAGCGACGACATGGTGGCGGCAGCAAGAGCTTTGAACGGCCGCAACGCAGGTATGGCCTGTAATTTGGGGACCGGGTCTTTTGCGGTGTATTACGATGGTAACACCATAACCCGGCAGGCGGCGGGCATCGGCTATATTTTAGGCGATGAGGGAAGCGGCGCCTACCTGGGCAAAAAAGTACTTCAATATTATTTGTACAATACGTTTGATGAAGAGCTGCGTTATAAGTTCGAAAAAAAGTATAGTGCAACACCCGTTGATATTCTGGAAAATGTATACCGGAAGCCCCTGGCAAACAGGTACATGGCTACTTTTTGCCTGTTCCTTTCGGAGAACCGGGGACATTATATGATCGAAAACATCATAGAGGACGGGTTGAACGATTTCTTTTTCACCCACCTGTGTAAATTCCCGGAAAGCTGGAACAGCCCCATACATTTTGTAGGCGGCGTGGCTTTTGCGTTCCATGATATAATAAATGATCTGTGCCACTCCTACGAGTTTGACCAGGGGAAAATTCTGAAAGGCGCTATGGAAGGCCTTATCCAATACCATGTACAATAAAAACCCGAATTTGTGAGTAACCCGAATAAAACATTGAACAACAGAAATATGGCAGCAGATTTTACCAGAGTAACAGAGCAGTCGAGCGATTACCGGCATCTTGATCAAATGAGTATTCATGATTTACTTACCAACATGAATAATGAGGACAGGAAGGTGCCTGCTGCAGTGGAGAAAGCCATTCCCCAGATTGAAAAACTGGTAGCCGCCATTTCAGATAAAATGCTGGCCGGCGGCCGGATGTTTTATATAGGGGCAGGCACCAGCGGCCGCCTCGGTATCCTCGACGCCAGCGAAATTCCCCCCACCTATGGTCTGCCACAGGGCCTTGTTATCGGCATCATTGCCGGCGGCGATATAGCCATTCAACGCCCTGTAGAACAGGCTGAGGACAGCTGGGAACAGGGCTGGGCCGATCTGATGAAACATGCCATCGATGAAAAGGATGTGGTTATAGGCATTGCCGCCAGCGGCACCACGCCCTACGTAATAGGCGCGCTAACTGAAGCCCGTAAAAAAGGCATCATCACCGGTTGTATAACCTGTAATGCCGGCTCCCCGCTGGCCAATGCTGCAGAATTACCGGTTGAAGTTGTTGTAGGCCCCGAATTCGTTACCGGCAGCACCCGCATGAAAAGCGGCACCGCGCAAAAACTGGTACTGAACATGATCTCTACCGCCGTTATGATCCAGATAGGAAGGGTGGAAGATAACAAAATGGTAAACATGCAGCTGACCAACAGCAAACTGGTCGACCGCGGCACCAAAATGGTAATGGAAAAAACCGGCATCAATAGTTATGACAAAGCCCGCGAACTGTTGCTGAAATACGGCAGCGTTAAAAAAGCGGTTGATTCTTTAAAATAATTCCTCATGCATTGGCAATCGTCGACCGGCAATGAATTTCGGGCGGAGCGGGGTTGTAAAGAAATCTCAAATTCAGGAGCCTTTCACCATTCACCATTCACCGTTGACCTGGCGTCCTGTAACATTTTCATTACTTCCGTCATCTTCGTTTGACACCTGCGCAAAAAGCTGTAACTTTTAGGTACATATCATTAAACTTTTACTTATGAGGTACAGCTTTACTTTTGCATCATGCCTGTTGTTGATCACTGCGCAGCTATCTGCCCAGCAAAGACAAACTACCGCCTACGCTATAACAAGTTCCGAAAAGGGAAATTTTAACTGGACCGATGTAAAGCAGATCGACTTTACTACGGGTTCCGTTACCCGTTCGGTGTTTGATGCCAAACAAACCAATTTCACGGTGTTCAGTGCACGAACCGGTAAAGAAATAAAACCACTTACCACAAACGGTGCAACTACCAATGCTACGGTGCCGGTAGCTTCATTGTCTGCCGCATGTGCATACGATCAGCGGCATAACCGTTTGTATTATGCTCCTTTGTTCATGAACCAGCTGCGGTATATCGATCTCGATGAAAAGGAGCCAAAGATCTATTACTTCGATAACGAACAGTTTTCACCTGTAGCCGATATCAATAACGAAGCCAATCACATAACCCGTATGGTCATTGGAGCCGATGGAGATGGCTATGCATTAAGCAACGATGCCAACCATCTCATTCGTTTCACGACCGGCCGTAAAGCCGTTATAACTGATCTGGGGGCTTTACAGGACGATCCTGCTAACGGCGATAAGTCAATTCATGCAAAAGTTACGGGCTGGGGGGGCGATATGATCGCCGATGCAGCCGGTAACCTGTATGTTATATCGGCATACCGCCAGGTGTTCAAAGTGAATATTCAAAGTAAAGTGGCTACCTGGGTGGCCGAAATAAAAGGCTTGTCGGCCACCTTTACTACCAATGGCGCCGTGGTAGACAGTGAAGGCTTTCTGATCGTGAGCAGCGCCAATACTGCCGAAGGATATTACAAAGTTGATATGAGCTCATGGGCGGCCACCCGCATCAACATTCAGGGAACCGTGTTCAACGCATCGGACCTTGCCAATGGCAACCTGGCCTTTGCCAAAGACGTTCCTGCAGTGCCATTGATAAACAGGGCGCTTATCCGTAACGAAAAAATTTCATTATATCCAAACCCGGTTGCCACCAACCTGATCTATGTAAGCTTCAATAGTAAGGAATCCGGCCGGTACACCATACAGTTGGTTACGCTTACCGGCCAGGTGATCTCTGAAAAAATAGCGGTGATCGCAAATGGCGCCCAGGTAGTGCCTGTAAATGTAAAAGCCGGTTTGTCAAAAGGTACCTATATGGTGAAAGTGTTAAGTAATAGTAAAAAAGCAGTTTTCACCGACAAGCTGATGGTAGAATAATACAATAAAAAATATTTGGAAACCGCATGTCGAAGGCTGTAAATTGCTACAGCCTTTTTTTATTAATTGTTGCCTTGTGGCATAGTTTTTTAGCACCAGGTAATAAGTAAGAAATTTTTCGATTTCGGGATTTAGGGATTTTGAGATTTGTTAGAGGGCAATATCAAAATGAAATCTCAAAATCTAAAAATCTCAAAATCAGAAATCGAAAGAAGTTATGCATGAAATAGAACCATTTTATAATTGGCGTCACATTTACACCAGTGAGCAGGACGAGAAATCACCATTCTTCGGGCGGGTGTATTCTGAATTTACATTTTCACAAACCGTTTACAATTACTATATCCATCCGCAGTGGGACGATTTCGGTTCCCGCACCATGTACCTGAAAACATTGATGGCCGATTATGAAGAGAAGTATGCAATAATAGAACTGATAGGCGAGTGGAACGATGCCATCGAAAATGATATCATGGAACTGAAGCGCGAGGTAACGGATGTTTTCTTTTATGAAGGCATTACCAAATTCATTTTCATTGCAGAGAACGTACTGAACTTTCACAGCGGCGATAAAGATTATTACCAGGAATGGTTTGAAGAAGTGACCGATGAAGATGGCTGGATCGCTATCCTGAACATGCCCGAACAAACGCAGCACGACTTCAAACATGCCCGCCTTAACCGCTACATAGAAATGATGGAGCTTGCCAACTGGCGTACCTATAAACCTTTTCACTTATTCAAACTGATCGACGACCAAATTGGGAAACGACTGGAGTAGTCTAGTTGGAAACCGGGTTTTAAAATCGCTGAAATGCGCTTCCGGAAAGGGTTTGATGACTAAAAGCCGGGGTTGGGCGCTGTAATTTAATTTGAAAAAAGTTTGATCATAAGTAATTAGTTGTTATTTTTGACCTGATGAATATCTCAAAAGCATACGGTTTCTTTTACTTTTATTTTTATTTCTACTTTAAAAGTAGGCCGGGAATGCTTTTGTTGACAACTAAATAAAAAACAAAAAGATCAACATAAGAAGTCCCGGCCAAAAGCCGGGACTTTTTTTATGCCTTATTCAACCGCCCGTTCAACGGGACGCATAAAAAAAGAATCTATGGTCGACCGAAAACAACAACAGGAGATCACCGACGCAACGCCAGGGTCAAATGGCATGCAAGGCACTGGTATCAAGGTTTCTATACAAGGTTACGAAGGAAGTTTTCACCAGGTGGCAGCCCGCCAGTTCTTCGGAAAAAATGTAGACGTAATACCTTGCGCCACCTTTCGCGAACTGATCAAAATTGCCACGAATAAAAAGGAAAGCAACGGTGGCGTTATGGCCATCGAAAACTCCATCGCCGGCAGCATTTTACCCAACTACAACCTGTTGCAAAAAAGTACCCTCAGGATCATCGGCGAAATTTACCTCCCTATAAAACAACAACTGTTAGTTAACCCCGGGGTACAACTTGAAGATATACGCGAAGTGCATTCACACCACATGGCCATTCAGCAGTGCCTCGAGTACCTCGACAAATACAACTGGAAGCTGGTTGAAACCGAAGACACAGCCTTAAGCGCCAAACATGTTCACCAGCACCGCAGCAAACACATAGCCGCCATAGCCAGCAAACTCGCCGCCGATCTGTTCAGCCTCGAAGTGATAGCGCCCAACATTCACACAATGAAAAATAACTATACCCGGTTCCTGGTGCTGCAACCTGAGGAAGTAGCGCAACCGGTAGCCGATGCCGATAAAGCATCGGTAAGTTTTATAACCGATCACTCACGCGGCAGTCTCGCCCGGGTGCTTACCCGTATAGCTGATGGCGGTATCAACCTGAGCAAACTGCAAAGCTTTCCTATCCCGGGCAGCGACTGGAAGTACAGCTTTCATGCAGATATGGAATT
>CBIHPC010000381.1:0-5422 GCA_966211305.1 uncultured Niastella sp. | reverse complement strand
CCATCAGTAATAAAGTTATTCAGGTAGCCATCGAGGATGCAATTGAAAAAGAGGACAAGAAAAATCCCTATACCGATCAGCAACTGGTAGCTATCCTGGCTAAAAAAGGATTTTCTATTGCCCGCAGAACCGTTGCCAAATACCGGGAAATTTTACAAATACCGGTAGCGCAAATGCGTTCAATATGGGCATAGCACGGCATTGTTAAAAAGATACTGAATTTTACGCGGTTAACCAATCAGGGTATTCCTAAACAATACATCATAAACTCACAGTAAAAAAGTAAATTTGAAGATGCCGAAAATACTAGTAATCGACGACGACAGGGACATTTGCCTGTTATTGAAGCGCTTTTTAACCAAGCATAACTACGAAGTGGCTGAAGTGTATGCCGGAAAGAAGGCATTGGAATTAATGAACTCCTTCACCCCTGATCTTGTTTTGTGCGACTTCAGGCTCGATGATATGGATGGCACTACTTTACTGGTGAAAATAAAGGAACAACTGCCCGAAGTACCGGTCATTATCATGACCGGCTACAGTGATATAAAGGTAGCTGTAGAAGTAATGAAACTGGGGGCGTACGACTATATAGGCAAACCATTATTCCCCGATGAAATTCTGGTTACCATAAAAAAAGCTTTACAAAACCAGGGCGCTGCCACCACAGCCCAGGCTGGTACCACTACTACTTCCCCGGCCGCTCCTGCATATACTCCGCCTGCAACAACAGCCGTAGAGGAACAGGGCGTTGCCGAAAACAGGGACAAGAAGCAGCAGGTGGTTATTTCAGGCGACTACATCTTTGGCGACAGCGAAGCCTTCAAAAAGATCCTCAAACAAATTGACCTGGTGGCGCCAACCAGTTACAGCATTATCATATATGGTGAAAGCGGTAGCGGTAAGGAAGCCATTGCGCAGGAAATTCACAAACGCAGCCGCCGCAAGGCCATGCCGTTCGTTGCCATCGACTGCGGCGCCATGTCGAAAGAACTGGCGGGCAGTGAACTTTTTGGTCATGAGAAAGGATCCTTTACCGGCGCATTAAATCAAAAAGTGGGTAACCTCGAAATAGCAAACGGCGGTACCGTTTTCCTCGATGAGATCGGGAACCTCTCGTACGACATCCAGGTTTCCCTCTTACGCGTGGTGCAGGAAAGAAAAATGCGCCGCGTAGGCGGAACCAAGGACATCGACCTCGATATCCGCATCATTGTGGCCAGCAACGAAAAATTATGGGATATTGCCCGCAAGGGGAAATTCCGCGAAGACCTTTACCATCGTTTTAATGAATTCAGCATAGTTGTGCCGCCTTTACGCGAACGCAAGGAAGATATTATGGTGTTTGCCCGGCATTTCTTATTGCAAACCAATAAGGAACTGGAGAAGAACGTAAAAGGGTTTACCAAAGAGGTGGAAGATATTTTCAGGAGTTATATCTGGTACGGTAACCTGCGCGAGTTGAAGAATGTGATCAAGCGGGCCACCCTGCTTGCCGAAGGACAATTCATAGAAGCACATACCCTGCCTTTCGAAATATCGAACTTTACCCGGCTGCAGTTTGATGAAGCGCCGGAAACTCCCTATTTACAGGCAGAGCCAAAACAGGCCATACCGGCCCCTCCTGTTCCTTTACCTATCAGCGAAGCCGAAATACCACGGCCTCATCCGCATCATTCACACAGCGAACTATCCCTGAAAAATGCAAGCATCGACGCTGAGTACGAAACGATCATTGAAGCATTGAAAAAATCGAATTTCAACAAAAGCAAGGCGGCTAAACTATTGAACATCGATCGAAAAACATTATACAACAAAATGAAACAGTACCAGGAGTTCAACAACCAGTGATAAAAGCTGAAGGCTAAAGGCATAACGCCAAATGCTTACCCTGTTGGGTAGGCTTTGTATTCTGCGTTCGACGTTCGGTGTTAGGCATTAAGCGTAAAACAAGTCCAGGCTTTGATGGAACAACTAATAAACCAGGAGATTAACCCTCTGAAGCTTTTGTTTCAATCCAATAGCGTGCATGGCGGGCTTCCGGATAAAATCACCGATTTTTTTCCGGCAATAGTCTATGTGTATGATGCTGATACCAGGAAACTGAAATACATCAACAACAAGGTAACCGATATACTCGGTTACTCAATGAACGATGTAAACACCTGGGACAACGACCTGATGAGCATTGTGCACAAGGACGACCTGGAGAATGTAAAAAAGGAGCTGCAGAAATTTTATGCGTTAAAGGATGATGAGAGTTACAGCTATAATTCACGGCTTACGCTTAAGACCGGTTCATGGAAATACTTTCGTACCATGGGCACGGTGCTTAATCGCGACCCCGGGGGTGGCGCTGCTTCCATTTTGTTCATAGCCCAGGATATAACCGAAGAAATAGAAACCGGGAACCAGTTCAAACGCATCGATGAACTGTTCAACGACACCCAGGAACTGCTGAAGTTCGGCGTATGGGAATGGTGTGTGCCCGAAAACAGGATCACCTGGAGCAATGGCCTGTACAAGATCCTGGGTTACGATCCCAAACTCGAAAAAGACACGCTGACTATTACACCCGGGTTTTACCTGCAGCATGTAATGGACGCTGACCGTGAAAAAGTATTATATAACCGCAAAGACCACCTGATACACCACGAATACGACCTGTATTATAAAATACACGACCGCAATGGCCGGGTAAAGGATGTGCGGGAGAAAGCGAAAGTGTTCCGTAACGACAAAGATGAATTATTGCGTGTTATCGGAAGCACCATAGATGTAACGGAGCAATCGCAATTGTACCGCGACCTCGCCGCGTACAAAGCCATGAAGCAGGAGAATGAAGAATACCTGGCCTACGGCACCTGGGAAGTGGATGCCCGTACGGGGTCGTTCTTCTGGTCAGATGGCATGTACCGGTTATTCGGCTATGACCCCGAAACAGAAAAGAACAAGATAGTGGTGAACGAAGCGCTTTATCAAAAGCACATGGATGAAGAGCATTATGAAAAAAGCAGGGAATTCCTGGATGATATCATAACCCGGCGGCAGCATCCTGAAAACTTCGCCACCGAGTACGAGATCAGGGCAAATGACGGCACCATAAAAAGGATCGAAACTTCAGGCAAACTGTTTTACGACGATACCGGCAAATGGATAAAAACGATCGGCACCTCGCGCGATATTACGCGGTTGCGTTTGTACCAGTCGAGCCTTGAAGAAAAGATAAAGGACCTGGATCGTTCGAACAAAGAACTGGAAGAGTTTGCCTATGTTGCTTCGCACGACATGAACGAACCGTTGCGGAAGATCACTACCTTTATTGAACGGCTCGAAAACAAATACAGGTCGGAACTGGGCGATGATGGAAAATTGTATCTCAACCGCATCTCAGCTTCTGTTGAGAACATGCGCCACCTGATAGATACCCTGCTCGAGTTCAGCCGTACGGCACGCAGCAATCAACCATTTTTACAGATTGACCTCAACGGCATTTTGAAAGAGGTGCAAACCGACCTCGAGCTGAAGATAGAAGAAACGGCAACTACCCTGCAGGCCGACGAGCTGCCCGTGATAGAAGCAATTCCTTCGCAAATGAAGCAATTGTTCGACAACCTGTTGAACAACTCCATCAAATTCAGAAAAAGCAACGTTCATCCCGTTATAACAATACGGTGCCTGCGCCTGTCGCGCCGGCAAAAAGAGCAACATCATCTCGATGCCGCCAACACCTGGTATAAGATCGATTTTTCCGACAACGGCATCGGGTTTGAACCGGAATACAACCAACGCATTTTCCAGATCTTTCAGCGGTTACACGGGAAAACGGAATACCCCGGATCGGGCATCGGCCTCGCCATCTGTAAAAAGATAATCGACCAGCACAAAGGCCTCATTTACGCAACCGGCGAACCGGATAATGGGGCTACCTTTACTATATTATTGCCGGAACATCAATAAACATATCTGATGATAGTATCCAACTTACAGGCCCGCATCCTCATTGTGGATGATGACGAAGATGATTACATCATAACCAGCGATCTTATTCGCAACATTCCTTCGTCGGGCTTTACCATGCACTGGAGTTATTCCTATAAAGACGCACTGGACCAAATGAAGAGCCGGGCGTTTGATATATATTTCATCGATTACCGCCTCGGCGCAAAAACCGGGCTCGACCTCCTGAAAGAAGGCATAGCAGCCGGTTGCGAAGAGCCCGTTATCCTGCTTACCGGTAAAGGCAACCATACCGTTGATATGGAAGCGATGCGGGTGGGCGCTATGGACTACCTCGTAAAAGGCGAATTAAACGAAGAAAAACTCGAGCGCTCTATTCGATACGCACTTGAAAGATCGGCTTCTATTAAGGCGCTGCGGGCCAATGAGCGCAAGTATCGCAATATGTTCGAACGGTCGAAAGACATGGTGTTCACCGCCGACCGCCAGGGCCGGTTCAAAGATGTGAACAGCGCCACGGCCGACCTGTTGGGCTATACCAAAGAAGAGCTGATACAAATAAGCGTATATGACCTGTTCATACAAAAACGGGAAGAAGAAAGGTTCCGGTACCTGATCACCGAACGGCAGGAAGTAGATGACCTTGAAGCGGAGATCCGCACCAAACAGGGCGAGCACCGCATCTGCATTATTTCGGCATCTATGGAAGCCGACAACAAAAACCAGGATTACATGCAGGGCATCGTGCACGACATCACCAATTTAAAAAAGGCGGAGAAGGCCACCCTGCAAATTGAAAAGCTGGCGGCCACCGGCCGCCTGGTGCGCACACTGGCCCATGAAGTGCGCAACCCGCTGAACAATATCAACCTCTCGGTAGAACACCTGCGCGAAGAAGCAGGCAATGACGAAAACGGCTCAACCTATCTCGAGATCATTCAACGCAACAGCAACCGCATTGGGGCGCTGATCACGGAACTGCTGAACTCTTCGCGCCCCGCTGAAATGAAAATGGAAACCCATGTGCTGCAAAGCATCATGGACGAAAGCATACTCGACGCAATTGACCGGTTAACGCTGCAACGGATAAAACTCGAAATAAAATACCCCGATGTGCCGGTGATCGTAACGGTTGACAAGGAAAAGTTAAAACTTGCGTTTTCGAATATCCTTATCAACGCCACGGAAGCCATCGATCATAAACAGGGGCGCATATCGGTAGTGATACATCACGATCCCGATCCCAGTATCGTCATCAGCGATAACGGCTGCGGCATCAGTGAAGAAAATATTTCCCGGTTGTTCGAACCGTATTTTACTTCCAAAAGAAATGGCATGGGTTTGGGACTCGCCAGCACGTTGAACATCATTCAATCGAACAAGGGCGCCATCGATGTGAAGTCTACCTTGAATGTGGGTACTTCCTTCATCATATCTTTCCCCAAAAACCAGGAAGAACCGG
>CBIHPC010000380.1:0-5458 GCA_966211305.1 uncultured Niastella sp. | reverse complement strand
TGCGCCCGCATGAAGATAAACTCACTTTCTCCGCCATCTTCCAGATCACCGATACCGGTGAAATAAAACAATACTGGCTGGGTAAAACGGTGATCCATTCGAACCACCGCTTCACCTATGAAGAAGTGCAGGAGATCATTGAAAAAGGCGAAGGCTTGTACCAGGGCGAAATATTTTTACTGAACCGGCTCGCCCAACAGTTCCGCGCGCAGCGGTTCAGCAAAGGCGCCATCAACTTCTCATCACAGGAAGTACGCTTCAAACTCGATGAAACCGGTAAACCTATCGGCATCATGGTAAAAGAAAGCAAGGAAGCGCATCAGCTCATCGAAGAGTTCATGTTGCTGGCCAACCGGGTGGTAGCCGAGAACGTAGGCCGCGTAAAGGTGAATAAGAAAGACCTTCCTTTCCCGTACCGCGTGCACGATACACCCGATGAAATGAAGCTGTTGCCGTTTGTTGAGTTTGCCAAAAAGTATGGGCATACGTTCGATACCAAAACCCCCGAAGGCATTGCGGAATCGTTCAACCAGATGCTGCAGGATGTACAGGGCAAACCCGAACAGCATGTGTTGGAGCAACTGGGTATCCGCACCATGGCAAAGGCCATTTATACAACGGAGAATATCGGTCACTATGGCCTCGGCTTTAAACATTATTGCCATTTTACATCGCCCATTCGCCGTTATCCCGATGTGCTGGTGCATCGCATTTTACACGATGTGCTGAAAGGCAGTGTGGAACCGGAGAAGAAACTGGAAGCGAAATGTAAACACTGCAGTGAAAAGGAACGTTCGGCCATGGAAGCGGAGCGGGCAGCCAACAAATACAAACAGGTTGAGTACATGAAAGAATTCCTCGGTGAGGAATTTGAAGGTGTGATCAGCGGTGTGGCTGCTTTTGGTTTTTGGGTAGAAACTATCGAACATAAATGCGAAGGGCTGGTAAGCATCAACAGCCTGCTCGACTATGATGATTTCCGGCATATAGAAAGCGATTACAGTCTGGTAGGTATGCGCAGTGGCCGCAAATTCGCCATGGGCGATAAGGTGCGCATTAAAGTGGTTGCCGCCAACCTTACCAAACGCCAGCTCGATTATGAATGGGTGATCACTTCGAGCCTGAAAGAAGAACAGGGCGAAGCGAAAGGCGCGAAGCGGCCATACCCGGTACCAAAACCGAAGAGTAAAAGCAGGAGTCCGAAGAAGAAGGGGAAGTAGGAAGTAGAAAAAATACGACCTGCAAAGGTAGTTTGATTTTAGGGTATTCAGGCTTTGATTAGATCGCATTTAATAAGTTAAATGTTATCTATGCCAATTACATCATTATTAGATTTAGAAGTATACCAACCGGCTCATAAATTTGCGATGAAGATTTTTGAAATAACAAAACGTTTTCCTTTGGAAGAGAAATATTCGTTGACAGATCAGGTGCGGCGTTCATCACGATCGGTTGCCGTACATACTGCTGAGGGATGGGGAAAACGGGAATATATTGGCAATTTTAAACGTCATGTAGTCGACGGAATGGGTTCGCTGGAAAAATCAAAATCATGGCTGCTTTTTGTTAAAGAACGTAATTATTTAACTATTGATATATACAATCAATTACGCTCAGAAGCTGAAGTATTAGGTCCCAGGCTTCGTCGTTTACACGATAACTGGACTGATTTCAGATCGTAGTATTCGTACTTCTTACCTCATACTTCTTACTTCTTACTTCTTACTTCATTTTCTTAAATACCGTATTCCACACGCTGACACTATGCATAGTTTTGAGGACCTTTCTAAACAATTCGCACAATATTTCAACGTTCGGCATTTCCCGAAAGAGCCCGCCACCTTATACGAAGCCGATGAATATTTCCTGAGCCTCGGCGGAAAGCGGGTACGGCCCGTAATGTGTTTAATGGGTAATGAACTGTTCGATGAAATAAGCAAAGACGCATGGCCGGTAGCCGCCGCCATAGAACTGTTTCATAATTTCACCCTCATTCACGACGACATAATGGATAAGGCGCCCCTGCGCCGCAACCAGCCAACGGTTCATGCAAAATATGGCGAATCAACCGCCCTGCTCTCGGGCGATGTAATGCTTATTGTCGCTTATGATTACCTCAATCAAATAAGCAATGATTACCTGCACCAGGTGATCAGCCTGTTCAACCGCACCGCCAAAGAAGTGTGCGAAGGGCAGCAGCTCGATATGGATTTTGAGAAGCAGGAAACGGTGAAAATGGATGAATACATCCGCATGATAGAATTAAAGACCTCGGTGTTGCTGGCCGCCAGTTTACAGCTCGGCGCCATTCTCGGCGGGGCTTCAACAAATAATCAGCAACATATATACGCTTTTGGCCGCAACCTCGGCATCGCGTTCCAGATCCAGGATGATTATCTCGATGCATATGGCGATCCCGCGAAATTCGGTAAACAACCCGGCGGCGATATCATGTCGAATAAAAAGACGTTCTTAATGATCAAGGCGCTTGAATCGGCCAACCCCGCCCAGTTGAAAGAATTGAAACGGCTGATGCGGGAAAACCCGGAAGACAAGGTAGCCCGCGTTTTATCGGTTTTCGATGATTGTGGGGTTAACAAATGGGCGGCCGGCTTAAAGGAAAAATACATGAACGAAGCTTTCGAACACCTCGAGGAAATGGCGGTGGTAACGGTACGGAAAGAGCCATTGAGACAGTTAGCTCATTTTTTGGTACAAAGGGAGCATTAAGGCTTAACGCCTAAAGCCAAATGCTTAACGCTGTTTCCCGCAATGGGCACCGCCCGAATAAACTCAGGTACTTCGAAATCGGGGCCGGAGCGTTCAGCGTTCGGTATTCAGCTTCTTCCATTAGAATCAATCAATATACTAACAATCATTCGGTATTTTTAGTAATTTCCGGCCTTAAAACGCACCCCCAGTATGCCAAACTCTTTGTTTCGCACAAAAAAAATTGAATCTATTTTAAAAGAAGGAAGCGATGACAGTCATGGAAGTTCCGGGTTGAAGCGGGTGTTGAATGTGCGGGACCTTACCTTTTTCGGCATTGCCGCCATTATAGGGGCAGGCAGCTTCAGCAGCCTCGGCGATGCCTGTTTCAAGGGCGGTCCGGGTGTGGTAATTTTATTTGTTATATGCGGTATCGCCTGTGGGTTTACCGCGTTTTGTTATTCAGAATTTGCCAGCCGTATACCGGTAGCCGGAAGCGCTTATACATATGCTTATGCCTCCTTTGGTGAGCTGTTTGCCTGGATCATTGGCTGGGCGCTCATCATGGAATATTCCATCGGAAATATTTATGTGGCGTTTTCCTGGAGTGATTATTTAACTTCTTTTCTGCATAAAATAAACGTTCACCTACCCGATTACCTCACCACCAGTTACCTGGAAGCAAAGAAAACATTCCTTAATTATACGTCCCAAACCCCGGCCGAACAGCTTGAGTTTGTAAAGAACCAGGCCAATGCAGAACTGCTGAACGCATGGAATAACAGTCCGGTCGCAGGCTCGCTGAAGATCATCTTCGATCTGCCGGCGTTGATCATCAACGTGCTTATCACAACGCTGGTGTATATTGGAATAAAAGAATCGCGCAATTTCAGCAATGCCATGGTGGTGCTGAAACTGGCTGCTGTTGCGCTGGTGATCATTGTGGGCGCTTATTACATCGACCCGGCCAACTGGATGCCCGTGAACGATGCGGGCACAAAATCATTTATGCCTAACGGGTTTGGCGGTGTAATGGCCGCAGTATCGGGTGTGTTCTTCGCCTATATTGGTTTCGATGCCGTGAGTGTGCTGGCCGAAGAAAGCAAAAATCCCCAACGCGATCTGCCCCGCGGTATGACGTATTCGCTGGTGATCTGCACCATCGTGTACATTCTGCTCGCATTGGTATTGACCGGTGTGGTGCACTATAAACAATTTGAGAATGTAGGCGATCCGCTTGCAAAAATATTTGAAGTAAAGAACGTGGGCTGGATGCAGTTGCTCGTATCGGTTATTGCCGTGGTTGCCATGACGAGCGTGCTGCTGGTGTTCCAGATGGGACAGCCGCGCATCTGGATGAGCATGAGCCGCGACGGGTTGTTGCCACCCGTGTTTCAGAAGATCCATAAGAAATACAACACCCCTTCTTTTTCAACCGTAATAACCGGTTTGGTAGTGGGACTGCCCATCCTGTTCACCGATAAATCATTCGTGCTCGACTTTACCAGTATTGCCACCCTGTTTGCGTTTGTACTGGTGTGCGGTGGCGTATTGCTGATACCACGAAAGGAGAAAGTGCCCGGCCGTTTCAACATGCCCTATATCAATGCGCAGTTTATTTTTCCGCTGCTGATCCTGGCGGCTATCGTTATTTTGGCTTTGGCGTCGCCGGGTTATTTTAAGGGCATCTTCGATTTTGATTTTTCCGGCAATGCCGATTACACCGCAAACAAGGTAAGTTTTATGGACCTTGCCACGCCCAATATATCACTCATAGTTTTCTGGTTATCGGCCATCGTGCTGGCGGTACTGGCCCTCGTAAAAAAATACTCCTTAATACCATTGATGGGGGTAACCACCTGTTTGTACCTGTTAACGGGTATGACAAAAAGCAACTGGGCCTGGTTCCTCGGCTGGTTAGGTTTGGGGCTCATCATTTATATGTTCTATGGCTACAGAAAAAGCAGGCTGGCAGGAGCCGGAGCATGATGGAAGCATGCCAGGTGCACTCCGCCAGGTTTGGGATGAACTCACCGCGCGGTACTGTAACGACCGCGCCCTCACCGCCCGGTTTTATACGGAAATAGAAAAGAAGTATACCTCCACCCGCAGGCATTATCACAACCTGCATCACATTGCGGCCCTGCTGCAACTTTGCGAACAATATGCAGGTCAGCTACAGGACCGGGATGTGGTGGCCTTTGCCGTTTTCTATCATGATATCATTTATAACGTGCTGCGAAAAGACAATGAGTCACGCAGTGCTCAGGTGGCGGTAAAACGGTTAAAGGACTTACAGGTGCCTGCCGCTTTAATTGAACAGGTTAAACTTTACATAGAAGCCACGCAAACGCATGCCGTAACGGCGGCGGTTACCCATGTGGGCGATCTGCAGTTATTCCTCGACTTTGATATGCGTATCCTCGGCGCACCCCGGGAAGCGTATGAAGCGTATACCCGACAGGTGCGTCGCGAGTACCGCATTTATCCCGATAAGCTGTATAATGCCGGCAGAAAGCAGTTTTTAGAACATTGCCTGCAGGCTGATCATATCTTTCAAACCCCGGTTTTTAGAGAAAATTATGAGCGTATTGCCAGGGAGAATATGGCACGGGAGCTGGGCATTTTAGGCGGCGGTTAACATGCCCTGAAAGGAAACGAAATAATGAAAGTTATTGAGAATCAACTTGTACGGAATTAACTATGATGTCAAAACGAGTTGAGCGCGTATCATTTTCATATGGTGGAG
>CBIHPC010000379.1:0-5460 GCA_966211305.1 uncultured Niastella sp. | reverse complement strand
TATGGGTATACAGAAGTAGCATTGGTAGACTGCAAAATAAAAAAGTCAACCGTAAAAGTTGACTTTTTTAGTACTATCTTTTGGTGAATACAGAAGGTTTATTTATTTCCCCTTCTTTTCCTTCCACATTTGATTAAAGGTCTTTCCGGCAAAGTTCAGGTCGGCGCGGTTGGTGGTCCAACCTTTAAATACCTTATTTACCATCCAGTTCTTTATTTTTTGATTACCCATATTCATCATATTCCTATGCAGACTGGCCTGTTTCCAGACCTTCCAGGCTACTTTTTCGCTCCAGGCGGCATCGCCATGCGTTACCGCATCGTGGCGATTTTCGAGCAAGATCTCATGCAGGTTTATTTTAACGGCACAAACTTCGGTACAATTTCCGCATAATGATGAGGCATAGCTTAAGTGCTTCCATTCACCCAAACCTTTCAGTTGGGGGGTAATAACAGCGCCTATTGGTCCGCTATACGTTGTTTCATATGCATGGCCGCCGATGTTCTTATAAACAGGGCAGGCATTTAAACAGGCGCCGCAACGGATGCAATACAGGCTTTCCCGCGTTCTTTCATTAGCGATGATGTTGGTGCGGCCGTTATCGAGCAGTATCACATACATTTCGTCGGGCCCGTCGGGCTCACCCGCCTGCCGGGGACCTGAGATAATGGTGTTATACGAGGTGATCCACTGGCCGGTACCATAGGTAGCCAGCAGGGGCCAGAAAAGGGCGAGATCATTCATGGAAGGAATAACCTTTTCGATACCTGTTATAACGATATGTGTTTTTGGGAAAGCATTACTTAAGCGGGCATTTCCTTCGTTTTCGCTTACAGCCACACCGCCAATATCGGCCAGAATAAAATTGGCGCCGGTAATGCCTATTTCGGCCTGCACGTATTTATCCCGCAGTTTATCACGGGCCACAAGGGTCAGTTGTTCTGCTGACAAATTGGGCGCCACATGCAGTTTATCGGCAAACAATTTTGCGATGTCTTCACGGCTTTTATGCATTGCCGGGGTAACGATATGGTATGGCGGTTCGCCATCAAGCTGTTGTATGTATTCGCCGAGGTCGGTTTCAACGCTTTCTATACCATGTTCTTCCAAATGATCGTTGAGGTGAATTTCCTCAGTTACCATGCTCTTACTCTTCACGATCGTTTTGCAATTCTTTGCCTTGCAGATCTTCAACACTTCTTCTATCGCCTGCCTGCTGTCTTCTGCCCAGATCACCTTTCCGCCACGTTTGGTTAAATTAGTTTCAAACTGCTCAAGGTGTTCATCGAGCTTTTCAATAGCCCGCCATTTTATGTTTTTTGCCCGTTCCCTTGCCAGGTGAACATCGTTGAACTGTTTTTTTCCCAGCGGTACGGAAGCATTGTACTTCCCTATGTTCCAGTTCACTTTTCTCCTGTGCTCCAGATCAGCAGCCTTTATGGTGCTTTTCGCCATGAAAGTGGAAGAATGCTCACTCATATCCTATAATTCAGCGTTCTAAATTTTATTTCTTTTTCGCGGTATAATACTCGGTAGCTGCCTTATCCAGTGCATTGTAAAAATCTTCGCCGTATTTGCGGGTAATTGGCTCTTTCAGGAATTTGTATACCGGAACTTTTAATTTTTTGCCTAAAGAGCAGGCGGGGCTGCACAATGTTGGGCGGGGCTCGTAGTTCATGCGATCGTAATCGCCTTTACGGCCATTTTTTTGAATGATGGGAAAGAAATGGCAGCTTATTGGCTTTTTCCAGCCGATAACACCGTCATTATATGCCTGTTCAAAAGCGCATTTGATGATGCCTTTCTCGTCGCGGGTACCGTACACACAAATCTCATTATCGCCGCCGAGGGTGGGTGTTACCCAGCCGAATTCTTTATGATAAACGTATTTGCCTTTACGCTCAATTTCCGCAATAGAAGCGGGCGTGAGGTAGGGTTTTATTTTTTCATACAGATCTACCATGAGGTCGAGCTCTGCATCTTCCAGCGGTGCGCCGGCATCTCCTTCTTCACAACAGCCACCTTTGCATTTATTGAGGTCGCACACAAACTGTGCTTCGGCTATTTCATCACTGATCAACACGTTGTCTACTACTATCACGTAAAAAAGATTTTAAGGGGTAAAATTAAACATAAAGAAGCAATGGGAACCGTAAACCTTTGCCGTACCGTCAAAATCCGGTACACAGGCCTTTACTTCCACCGGAAAGTATTGATCAGGTGCTTCATATCTTCCTGCAAAAAGTTGTTTACCACACCCAGTGAGTCTTCGTTGGGACTGGCATCAAAATACAGGGCGCCCCGTAAGAAGTGCCTTACCGAGTCGGTCACAAAGAATTGTTTGGCGGTAGCGGCATTGCCGCCTACTGAAAAGAATACGCCGCTTACCCCGTTCGGTGTGCGCATGGCGGAATCTACGATCTCGGTGGCGCGGGTGCTGTGTTTGTAGGTCATGTTGAAAGCATCGTTTATCAGTTTGTTGAGATCGTTCCTGCCGATCGCTTTGTAACTGATATAGATCTTTCCGGAAAAGCGCGGGAAATCGATATTGATCCAGTAGGGATTTTCAGGTTTGTCTTCGAAAAAGGTGGAATCCTTCAATACGTTTGCATACACCGGGTATTCGAATGTATACGGATAGCCAGGCTGATCGAACAGTTTGTATTCATGTTCGGGGAAGTCGATCTTAAAGTAACCCTGAGGCCTGGGGGTGTAGGGACTGTTACAGGCCGCCACCGATATCGCTAAAAAAATGAGGCAAAGGTGCTTTATGGGAGAAATTTTCATTTAATTAATTCCTTTGGTTTTGTATGTCAGGTTCAGGTTGCAGGTTGCAGGGGACTTTATGTATTTGTAACCTGTAACCTGAAACCAACTTATGCCTTGCTAGCTTACCTGTTTGTCCTGCTTTATGTTGATGGTCACTTTAATTTTACGAATGCGGTTGCGGTCTACCTCCAGGGCCACAAAGTCGAAATCGCCGATGGTAGCCGTATCGTTTACTTTGGGTATCTCCCCTACCAGTTCGAGCATTAAACCTGCCATGGAGTCGCTGTCGCCTTTAACCTGGTCGAACGTATCTTCCTGCAGATTCATCATTTTGCAGGCGTCGTGTATCATGGTGCGGCCTTCAAAGATCCAGGTATTTTCATCGATCTTCTTGATGCCGGTTTCTTCCTCATCAAATTCATCCCTTATATCGCCTATGATCTCTTCGAGAATGTCTTCCAGTGTAACTATACCGCTGGTTCCGCCAAATTCATCAACCACTACGGCAAAGTGTATATGCCGGGTTTGAAATTCTTTCAACAGGTCTTCGATATGTTTTTGTTCGTGCACAAAGAATGGTGGCCGAACAACAATATGCCAGTCGAAATTGTCGGGCTCGTTCAGGTGCAGCAACAGATCCTTGGTATGCACAATGCCAACAATATCGTCGAGACTTTTCCGGTACACCGGTAAACGGGAGTAATGGAGTTCTTCTACTCTTCTTTTCAGCGTTTGAAAATTGGCCTCGTACTCAATACCGTTCACATCGAGCCGGGTGCGCATGATCTGTTTAACGGTAATATTGGGGAATTTGTAAATACCGGCCAGTATGCGTTGTTCTTCTTCTTCGTGTATGGTGTTTTTGATGGCCTGTTCCAGTTGCTGGTGGGTGAATGCGCGGGACGCTTTGCCGCCAAAGATGTTCTCAACCGTGTCGGAAACCTTCAACAACCAAACCGCAATGCGTTTGAACATGTAGAAGATCACTTCAACCAGGAAGGACGCTTCATATGCCGAACGAAGATTATTTTGAGATGCGCGCACCTTGGGTAAGATCTCGCCAAACAGAATGATGAGGAACGAAATAATGATGAGCTTTATACCGTACGCTACCCACATGCTCACGTTACCCGGTTTTATGATCAGCACCTGGTCAATAAAGAAGCTGGTGAGAATGATAACGGCAATATTCACCAGGGTATTGGCGATCATCAGAGAAGTCTGTAACGCCCTGGGTTCTTCCAGCAGGGAGGCAATCCTTTTCCAGCCGGTGTCCTGTTTTGTCTTAAGCATGTTAATATCCCGGTAAGTAAGCGAGAAAAAAGCCATTTCTGCACCGGAGATAAAAAAAGAGAGCAGTAATAACACCAATACCGCCGCAGCCAGCAGGGTGGTAGCCTGAACATTGGTCACCATCAACAGTAGCATATTCACATAATCTGATCCAAAAATCAACAAAGGCTTATCCAAAGCATGGGGTTTTCATGAATAATATTAATCGCCATCTCGACTTATTTACCTGTTGTTAAATTGTAAATCAACAAAGTTAATCAGAAAGGGGCCGGTTAAAAAGCAATTTTAAACCTTTTAATCGGCCCCTGCTGCTACTTATTTCGAAATGCAAAAATAATAGTATGCGTTAGAATGGCAAATCCTGGGATGGGGAATCGCTTACAGGAGGAATATCGGTACTGGTAAAACCTTCTATATTTTCACTATGCGTAGTTGTAGTGCCGTGTGTACCGTGGCTTGCATCGGCTCTTTTATCCAACATTATCAGGTTGTCGCCGACCACTTCGGTTGCGAATTTCTTGTTCCCTTCCTTATCTTCCCAGCTGCGTGTACGAAGCCTGCCTTCAATATATACCAGGCTACCTTTGTGTAAGTACTTCTGCGCCAGCTCTGCCAATCCTCTCCAAAGTACCACGGTATGCCATTCTGTTTGAGAAATGAGCTTGCCCGATCTGTCTTTAAATGTTTCGGTGGTTGCCAAAGGAAATTTTGCTACGGCAATATGTCCCTCAAGGTGCTGTATATCCGGGTCCTTTCCTAAATTACCAATTAGCATTACCCTGTTTACTCCTCTCATAGATGGTAAATTTGATGTTAATAATCGTCTGCGCCTTATTATTCCTTTTTAAAGTTAAATTTTTTAATAGAAAAAAAGAGATTTTTTTAGGCCTGATTATGACCGGGATACCCATCTGTAGTGACTTTCACAAATAGTATAGTTTTTACCATACATGACATGGGCATGAAACGTTGTGCGCCCGGTCATATGAACGATTATAAAGATCCCTAATACCTTTAAAACAATTGAGCCGGAGGAGCCGGCTCACCCAGATATGTTGTTATAAACCGTGGAAAGGCATATTTCGAAAGCTGTTTCTTATCTACAAGTAAATAACCGCTCAAAGAAGGTAAGGCTTCCCGGGCCTTGATTTTTACAAACCGCCCATGAATGGTTTGATGGGTTAGCTGCTGGCGGTACATACGGCTGATACTTTCAATATGTACTGCCTGGCCATTCACCAGCTTTTTCAGGAAAGGCATTTTGAGTGTAATGTCTTCAACGGCAGCGGTCGATTCGAATAAAACAAACTCGAACAGGTTTTCCCAGATATCCTTAGCCGTTCTTTGTTTTATGTACCATTTCCCTTTATACTCTATGATAAAGTAATACAACCAGCG
>CBIHPC010000378.1:0-5470 GCA_966211305.1 uncultured Niastella sp. | reverse complement strand
GATGATGCAGTCGTTCCTCTCCGAGATCCCGGTAGCCGTCGTCCAGGCCGCCCAGATCGACGGCGCCCCGCGGCCGACGGTGCGGACCCGGGTGGTGGCCCCCAAACCCCCCCCCGGCCAAATTTCAATTTCTCCCACCCCCCGCCAGCGTAACTTTTTTTGCCCGGGACATATATAAATACATCATATGCGGAAAATTAAAAATACCGGTTAACAGGCACAGGCAGGCAGCTGATCTTCCTGAATTGGAATCACCTGTCTTTCCAACACGATGCCATTGAATTTTTCTTTGACCTCATTCAGAATGTCATCAACTTCCGAAATCGTTTTTACAGTTACCAGCCGGTTACGGTATTCTTTAACGTGAGGCAATCCTTTAAGATAATTGGAATAGTGGCGTCGCATTTCGAGAATTCCTACTATTTCCCCTTTCCATTCAATTGATTTATGGGCATGGGTGCGGCATACTTCAACGCGTTCATCGATGGTCGGGAGCGGAAGCATCTCACCGGTTTGTAAATAATGTTTGATCTCCCTGAAGATCCAGGGATAGCCGATAGCTGCCCGGCCAATCATGATACCATCTACGCCATAACGGATTTTATATTCAAGCGCTTTTTGGGGCGAATCGATATCGCCGTTTCCAAAAATCGGGATTTGAATTCGTGGATTGTTCTTTACCGCGGCAATCAATGACCAGTCGGCTTCGCCTTTATACAACTGGGCCCGGGTACGGCCGTGAATGGTAAGCGCTTTAATACCAACATCCTGCAGGCGTTCAGCTACTTCTTCAATGTTCTTGCTGTTATCGTCCCAGCCCAACCTTGTTTTAACGGTAACCGGTAAAGAGGTTGATTTTACCACGGCAGCCGTCAATCGCACCATGGCGTCAATATCCTTTAAAACAGCGGCTCCGGCGCCCTTGCTTACCACTTTTTTTACCGGGCAGCCAAAATTGATATCGACCAGGTCGGGTTGAACGGTGTCTACTATTCTGGCACTCAAAGCCATAGCTTCTTCATCGCCGCCGAAGATCTGAATACCAAAAGGACGTTCAAATTCGTTAAAGTCGAGTTTTTGTTTGCTTTTGATAGCATCGCGAATAAGTCCTTCACTGGAAATGAATTCGCTGTACATGAGGTCGGCCCCGTTCTGTTTGCAAACAAAACGGAATGGCGGATCGCTGACATCCTCCATAGGAGCTAAAAGAAGTGGGAAATCAGGGAGCGATATGTTAGCGATTTGTACCATTTTTATTGAATATTAATGAAATGCGCTGTGCCCGACCTGATGTTACATATAATTTGAAAGCAAATCACAACACCTTATCTTGCACCCTTTACAAGGATTTGCGCGGCAGCAAATTTACACACTAATCTTTGTTTTTACCAGCCTATGAGAGGTCATTTACATTTAGAATCACCCTGGCGTCAGCTGGGATTGTTCATCGGACTGTTCTGTTTGTCGTTTCTTTTCACAATATTCTTATCGTTAATAATTTACAACGTTAATGGTATTGAAAAGATCGACTGGGCCAACAGCCGGATGATCGGTGTAGCCAAATTGGTACAGGCGATTTCTTCTGTGCTGCTGTTTATTTTGCCCGTTTACTTATTTGCCCGTTTCACTTTTTCCGGTAATTACGGCTATCATTTAGGTTTCAGGAAGGCAGAAAAATCGAACATGTATGTGTTGTCGGTCGTGGGTATTTTTCTGGCCATGCCATTTGTATTCTGGCTGGGCGATCTCAACCAGCGCATCCCTTTGCCCGAGAATTTAATAAAGATGGAAGAGGAATCTTCTCATCAAATGGCGGCTTTTTTAAAGCTCAGAGGACCGCTTGATATTATTATCAATGTTTTCATCATAGCCCTGCTGCCTGCCGTTTGCGAAGAATTATTCTTTAGAAGCGGTTTGCAAAGGATCATCATTCAAATTACCCGCAATCCGTGGGCAGGTATTGTTTTAACATCTGTACTTTTTTCAGCCTTACATATGCAGTTCATGGGATTTTTGCCCCGGATGTTTCTGGGTATTGTGCTGGGAGCTTTTTACTGGTTCAGCGGTAGCATATATACAAGTGTGATCGCGCATTTTGTAAATAATGCAGTGCAGGTGATCGGTGCTTCCTATGCGCCGAAGTATATTGAAAAAAATCCTGAAACGCCGGTGCTGGCTGCCATTGTAAGTGGAATAACTGTTTGGGCTATACTGTGGTATTTTCAAAAACAATCTACCATCACCTGGTCAAAAGTGTATAATACCGATGAACTGAACAGCAACGATCAGTTCTTAGCCTAAAATATTTGTTTTGCCTATGGCGCTCAACGTACAGACATTTAAAACCAGATCGCTTACCGCAGTGGTATTTGTAGTAGTTATGCTTACGGGCCTGCTATGGAGCCACTGGAGCTTTTTTATATTGTTCAGTATAGTTCATTTTGGCTGCTGGACTGAATACCAGAAACTGATCGGGTTAATCGATCCTGACTATAACACTATTACTCCGTTTCATAAGTATGGCGTGAAACTGGCGGGCTGGTGCATCATGCTTTATTTTACCGGTGATCAGATCGCGCTGTTCGGTATGCATATGCATGAAATAGGCTGGTGGCTGGGGTTATTGTTCTTTTTTATTTTGCCGATAGTGGAATTGTTATTCGCCCGGGAAATAAAGCCCAAGAATATCGCCTATTCGGCTTTGGGCCTGGTTTATATTTCTTTGGCCTGGGGCCTGATGATGAGTCTGCGTAGTTCATTCATTCTTCCGATAAAAGACAGTTTATCGCTATCGCCCGACAGTTGGGGTAAAGTGATACCTATCGGGCTCATATGTTCCATCTGGATCAACGATACCATGGCATATATCGTTGGCTCACTGATAGGTAAAACACCTTTTTCAAAGATCTCACCCAAAAAAACATGGGAAGGAACTGTAGGCGGAGCAATACTTTGTATTGTGGTTATAGCGTTATTGGGATATTTTACAGCACCTGCTAACGGATATCATGTAATGCACTGGATCGCAATTGCAGCAATTGCAGCGGTTGTAGGAACAGTGGGTGACCTGCTGGAAAGTAAATTGAAACGTGTTGCCAATGTAAAAGACAGCGGGCATATTATGCCAGGCCATGGCGGGTTTTTAGACCGGTTCGATTCTTTACTGTTAGCAGTTCCGTTCGTTTGGTTATATATTCAACTGGCATTAAAATGAAATTCCAACTACTGATCATTATCCTTTTAACTTCATTATTAAGCTGTACCGCATCACCCAATGAAACAACGGTACCCATGCTGGAATTTAAGCCAGGCATGATCAATAAGAAATTGTATAAAGGCCAGATCAAAGAAGGCAAAAGATGGAAAGATAAGCGGGGTGAGAACATTGTAATACTTACCCAAACCGGCGTTTACTGGGCAAGTGTGTACGATGCCACCCGGGGGGCAAAACTATTTGCCTATCATTTTATAAAAACAACCGGCAATACGTTTAAAGAGATCTGGAAAATAAGCGAAGTGGTTGATGATTGCGCTTTTGATGTACGGTGCAGTTTTTTCAGCAATTCCCTTACCGTAACCGACCTCGATGCCGATGGAATAGCCGAAGTGGGATTTGCATTGGTTAAGGGTTGCCGGCTTGAAAAGGCGCCTGATGAAAAGAAGCTGGTGTTTTATGAAGGCAAGGACCTGTATATGATAACCGGAACCACTTCTATAATAAAAGGATCCCAAAAGCTGGGTGGCGAAAAGAATATGGGAAAGTTTGATGAAGCGCCCGATGCATTTCTTGAATTTGCCAACAGGCAATGGAATAAATATGGGGTTGCCAAAGCCGCCAAATAAAGAATATCGTGATGCAATACTATTTTGTAATTTTAACCCCTTAAAATTTTTCAATGACCATTCATAAAGAAGGCTATAAAAGTATATTGATCAGCGCTATCCTGTTTGCCGTTATTAACGTGGCATCTTTTAATTTCCTTAGTTTTCACATGGCCTGGTTAAGCTGGCTGATCTTTATAGCTACGCTGATATTGTTGTTGTTCATTATTTCTTTCTTCAGGGTACCCCGCCGTAAGCTGATGCTTGGCAGCAACCTGGTTATTGCTCCTGCCGATGGAAAAGTGGTTGTTATTGAAGAAGTGTACGACGAAGAATATTTTAAAGATAAAAGACTGCAGATTTCTATTTTTATGAGCCCGGCAAACGTGCACCAGAACCGCACTCCGGTTACGGGTGAAGTAGTATACAATCAATACCACAAAGGAAAATACCTGGTAGCATGGCATCCCAAGTCATCTACCGAGAATGAACGCCATTCTGTGGTGATCCGTCACCCGAAAGCTGAGATCCTGGTAAAACAGATTGCCGGAGCCCTGGCCAAAAGAATTGTGAACTACCTGAGTGTTGGCCAAAAAGTTGAGCAATGCGCCGAAATGGGTTTTATTAAATTCGGCAGCCGGGTAGATGTATTGTTACCGCTGGATGCGAAAGTGAGTGTGAAACTGAACGAAGTGGTAAAAGGCGGTGTTACCGTACTGGCAGGATTATAGTATAAGGTTACAACTCTTAATAGAAGGCGGGTCTGCGGTTGCAGGCCCGCCATTTTTTTGTAATGCTTAAAATATATTTTCCAGCTCTTTTAATGAATAAACGGTGTAGGTGGGTTGAATGGCCGGTGCAATGTTCAGATGGTTCATATAGATCTGATCAATGCCGGCATTGATAGCGCCCTGGATATCTACTTCAACATTATCGCCTATCATAATGCTTTCTGCAGGTAATGCTTTTGTTTTTTGAAAGGCATATTCAAAGATCTCCTTATTGGGTTTAATGTAACTGCTGCCTTCGGAAGTGATCACCTCAATAAAATAACTATCAATACCCGCGTATTTTAATTTCATGTGTTGTACCTGTTCGAACCCGTTAGTGATGAGGTGAAGCTGGTATCCCTTGTTGGTTAAGTAGCTTAATATTTCAACTGTATGGGGAAATAATGTTTTGCGGGTGGGCAGCAGATCGAGGAAACGTTTTGCCATGTCGAGCGCCAGGGTTTGATCGCCGATCTTAAAATCAAGAAGGGTATGCCACATACGTTTCCAGCGCAGTTCGTCAATTTTGATAAATCCCTTTCTGAAGCGGTCCCACAACTTTTCATTGTGCAGCAGGTAATTTTTGTAAAAAAGTTCAAAGCTGTGAACGCCTCTTGATTCCAGGTTATAGGCATGAAATAGTTCCTGAAGTGTCTGAATGCTATTGGTTTCAAAATCCCACAAAGTATGATCGAGGTCAAAAAAGATGTGCCGGTACTTCATTCCGCAAGTTACGAAAATAGCCTGTTACGGTGTTGATGCCTGCCTTCTGACCGGGTACAGGTCTCAAATTGCCTGTATACCAGCTAATAATGCTTTGCCCACACCGGTTTTGTATTTAATTTGCAATTATGAATGTTGTAATTACCGGCGCATCG
>CBIHPC010000377.1:0-5476 GCA_966211305.1 uncultured Niastella sp. | reverse complement strand
TAGTAAGTTATAAGTTATAAGAGTAAGTGAGTGATAAAAAGAAAAGACTGATAGTAATAGGAGGCGGGGCCGCCGGTTTTTTTTGTGCAGTGAATGCGGCCCGCCTGCATCCTTCGCTTGAAGTGATCATTCTCGAAAAGACAGGCAAGCTCCTCTCAAAAGTAAAAGTATCCGGTGGCGGCCGGTGCAATGTAACCCACTCCTGTTTTTCCATCTCCGATATGGTACGCCATTATCCGCGCGGCGGCAATTTTCTTAAAAAAGCATTTCATCAGTTTTTTACTACCGATACCATCCAGTGGTTTGCCGATAGGGGCGTACAACTGAAAACGGAAGACGATGGCCGCATGTTCCCGGTCACCAACTCATCGCAAACGATCATTGATTGTTTGTTGAAGGAGGCAAATAGATACGGAGTTGAAATAAGAATGAATTCGGATGTTAAGCGTCTGATGTATGAGGTAGGAGATAAGAAGTATGACGAGGCTGGAAAAAGTGAGCAAAGGCCGTTTACTCTTGAGTTATCTGACCTCCGGCTTCTTACTTCGGATTTCGTCGTCATAGCGAGCGGCGGTTACCCCAAACTATCGCAGTTCGGCTGGCTGCAACTGTTGGGTCACCACATTGCCGAACCGGTTCCCTCCCTGTTCACATTTAATATGCCCGGAAACGCCATTACGCAGTTAATGGGTGTATCGGTACCCGAAGCCCATGTAAGGGTAACCGGTACGAATTTATCGGCTAAAGGGCCGCTGCTGATCACCCATTGGGGAATGAGCGGGCCTGCGATACTGCGCTTATCGGCATGGGGTGCAAGACAACTGGCAATTGACAACTGGCAGTTTGCCATTATAGTGAACTGGCTTCCCGGGTACAATGAAAATACATTGCGCGAGTACCTGCAGCAATTAAGGTTTGAGCTGGCATCGCAGAAAATAATAAATCGTAATCCGTTTAATTTACCGCAACGCCTGTGGCAGTACCTCCTGGCGCAATCTGGTGTACAGGAAGAAAAGCGCTGGGCCGATGTATCGGCCAAAGAGCAGAATAAGCTCATTACAAATTGTTGTGCGCAGGAATTCAAAGTGCAGGGAAAAACAACCTTTAAAGAGGAGTTTGTAACGGCGGGCGGTATACAACTTGCGGAAGTAGATGCCAATACCATGCAAAGCAAAATTATGCCTGGTTTATATTTCGCCGGTGAAATACTGGATGTGGACGGTATTACCGGCGGGTTCAATTTTCAGAATGCGTGGACGACCGGGTTTATAGCGGCAAAGGCAATTGCGGCAGGCGTTTAAGATTGCATTGATGATTTGGGGTACGGCTCACCGTGAAACGTACAGGTACAATAAGCTTCTTTGATAAAGTATGAAACGAACCATCAAGCCCAATTCGAAGGCATGATGGTTCGTTGGTTAACCAGCC
This sequence comes from uncultured Niastella sp., assembly GCA_966211305.1. Taxonomy (GTDB): domain Bacteria; phylum Bacteroidota; class Bacteroidia; order Chitinophagales; family Chitinophagaceae; genus Niastella. The sequence continues at coordinate 4,048 of CBIHPC010000377.1, read as the reverse complement.
TCCTGCCGGGGCGGTCACTTGGTATGATAACCAAAAACTATTTATTGCTCCTGCGGAAAACCGAGTAATCTTCTGTGATAATTGATCTGACCGGTATGATAGTTCAGATGGGTCAGCATGTGTAATAACAGGAACTCTGTTGTTACTGTTTCACCATTAATGGGCAATGGATAATTTTTTTCCAGTTCCTTTTTGCTGGTTTGCTCAAGTGCGTCCTTTACAGCCACTTTAGCGTTCTCTATTTCGTTCAGCAGCTTATGCTTGCTGATATTTTTAAGATTGAATTCTGCTTCCCGGTTTCTGATATATCCCGAATCGCCCAGTACATTTCCGATAAAATGTTGTAAGCTGCCGGTCAGGTGCAAACACAGGTTGCCGCCGCTGTTTTTGATGCCTTCCTTAACTACCCACAGGCTGCTGTCGTCAGGATATTGGGAGATCTCTTCAGTCAGTTTATTCAGGTCCCGCTCAAATAATGTGATCAAAACTGGTGTAATCATAACAAATAGTCAGTTGAAATAATTTTCGATAAATGTAAAAATAAAAAGCGCCTGTCAGAATAAGTGCACAAAAAAATAATTTTCATTAATTAAAAGCAATCTAATTATACACGTTTTCACAAAAAAAACGTAAGAAGATCTTCCTGCAGATTTTACTGTGGCAGGGCTAATCGTTTTTGCTGTGGCAATCATACTATTAACACAAATTGCTGACGCTATCTTAAGAGTATAGTAATGTGCCCTGTACGAGACCGGATGATATTTTTTCACAATGGCAGGCCATTGGTGAAGAAGTGGTGACCGGTTCAAAAATACTTGTTCAAGGCTGTGCAAATCAATTGGTTACTAAACCAAAAAAAACGCCTGATCCCATTACAATTCAGCAATTTGGCCTATCTTTGCAGCCCGAATTAAAATCATCGGGTTTTTTATCATGTTTCATTTATTTATTAAACAATTAAACGCTGATGCACAGGAGTCTTCTGCAGCCGATCAGGGTGCTGAAGCTACAGCGACACCAAAAGCACCTGAAGCTCCGGAAGTGGACAACACTGCACACGACGATTTCGACTGGAGCATTGACAAACGTAACGTAGCATCTTACACCAAAGAGCAAAAAGAAAAGTACGATGCTGTTTACGAAGGAACTTTCAAAGCTGTTACTGACGGCGAATTAGTGAAAGGTCTGGTAGTTGCGCTTACTAAAACTGATGTGGTTATCAACATTGGGTTTAAGAGCGATGGTCTGGTTTCGTTAAACGAATTCCGTGATCTTCCTAACCTGAAAACTGGTGATGAAGTGGAGGTTATGGTTGTAGAGAAAGAAGACCGGGAAGGTCATCTTAACCTGAGCCGTAAACAAGCCCGCATTACCCGTGCCTGGGAAAAAATCGTTGAAGTTCACAAAACCGGTGAAGTTATTACTGGTACTGTTACTTCAAAAACGAAGGGCGGTTTGATCGTGGACGTATTCGGTATGGAAACATTCTTACCGGGTTCACAGATCGATGTAAAACCTGTAACTGATTACGATCAGTTTGTAGGAAAGACCATGGAGTTCAAAGTGGTGAAGATCAACGAAGCTATCAAGAACGCCGTAGTTTCTCATAAAGCGCTGATCGAAAGCGATATCGAAGCACAACGTGCGGAGATCATGAGCAAACTCGAAAGAGGTCAGGTACTGGAAGGAACCATCAAGAATATCACCGACTTCGGTGCCTTTATGGATCTTGGCGGCTTAGACGGTCTGTTGTATATCACTGATATCAGCTGGGGCCGTATCAGCCATCCGGGCGAAGTACTGAAAATGGATCAGAAACTGAAAGTGGTTGTATTAGACTTCGATGATGAGAAAAAACGCATCAGCCTTGGTCTGAAACAACTGACTCCTCATCCGTGGGATATTCTGCCAGAAAATATTCACGAAGGTTCTGTAGTGAAAGGTAAAGTGGTGAATATCGAAGATTACGGCGCATTCCTGGAGATCATGCCAGGTGTTGAAGGTCTGGTACACGTAAGTGAAATTACCTGGGCTAACACACCGATCAATGCGAAAGAATTCTTCAAACTGGGTGATGAGTACGAAGCGAAGATCGTAACGCTCGATAAAGATAATCGCAAAATGAGCTTGTCTATTAAGCAAATGAGCGAAGATCCATGGAGCACTATCGAAACCAAATTCCCAGAGAGCAGCCGTCATACCGGCCTGGTGAAAAACATCACTCCTTACGGTGTGTTTGTTGAACTGGCTCCTGGTATTGGTGGTATGATCCACATCAGTGATCTGAGCTGGTTGAAACGTTTCAATCATCCTTCTGAGTATACCAAAGTTGGTGAGAACATCGACGTTGTTATCCTTGGCATCGATAAAGACAATCGCAAACTGCAACTCGGACACAAACAACTGGAAGAAGATCCCTGGAATGCATTACAGGGCACATTCGCGGTTGGCTCTGTACATGAGGGAACAGTTATCCGCAGAGACGACAAAGGCGGTATCGTTCAGTTACCTTACGGTCTGGAAGGATTTGCGCCTAACCGTCACCTCATGCGCGAAGATGGTAAAAGCATCGGCGCCGATGAAACGCTGCAATTCATGGTTATCGAATTCGATCGCAATGAAAAACGCATCGTAGTATCGCATACCCGCCTGTGGGAGCAATCTAAGCAGGAAGAAAAACAAGCTGCTCAGAAAGAGGCCCGCGCTGAAGCCGACAAAACCAAGAAAGCAGTTAAGAACATTCAGGGTAAAGTAGAAAAAGCTACTTTAGGTGACCTGGGTGCGCTGGCTGAGATCAAAGAGAAATTGAAGCAGGAAGAGCAACAAGGTGGTTCTACAGAAACCAAAGAGTAATCCTTAACGCTAAAAGCTGAACGCTTAACGCAAACGCTTAAAGCGGAAAGTATTTCCTGATGAATATAAAGCGTTCCGGTTTTGGCCGGAACGCTTTTTTTGCGCCTTTCCGGTAACAAAACCGGCTTGTACGGGATAATGAAAAATGCAAACGCATATAACCGGCCCGTATATGTGACTGAAAATCATGGGTTGTTATGGGCCCCTGCCAATTGTTTATTGTCGATTGTGTATTGGGTTCTTGATCAGGATTATTACTTATTAAATAATTCCGCATATATGCTTGCATAAAGAAAATCTGTGTTATATATTTATATCAGCAAGTCAACGGGAACACCATCCTGATCCTATCTGCACCGTAATAGCAACGCTCTACTTTCAAGTGTAATAACGTATGTGATACTTTACCGTTATCCATCTTAACAAGCAACAAGGTTGTTTTGTATTTCAACAAATTCGTGCCATATGAAGAAGCAATACACTTCTGTCGCATTTATTTTCATTTTCATTTTCTTTTTCGCGCTTCATTGCAGGGCCTGACAGGCCAATAAGCCGTCATGCATCACTAACCATTAACAATAGCTGATAAAAAATATTTACGTACACAGATGCCAGTGATTTTGGTACAGGCCCCGTCATGTACATAACCTAATTACATACAGGTTCATTTGGGTAGTAACAACTCAACGGGATGTTCCGGTGTCACCGGGATGTCCCGTTTGATTTTACCCCCCGGCCCCCTAAAGGTGGGGAAGCAGGAGGTACGAAGTAGGAAGAGGTAAGATGGTGTCCTATATTCGAAGCCTCCGATTATGAATTTGCCTCAAGTTATTTAATGCAGAAAAAAGATGTGGGAAGCTCGAAATTCATACTCTTCTTACTTCGCATAGTTATAATCGCCAGGTTACAATGTTTCTAATACAGTTTTATTAAACCCCAACAGGCTCGTCAACTTACGGTCAGCAGCATCCCAGCGGCCCTCGTGGTGCACATGCGGGGCGGGTATCACAACACATTTCATACGCGCTGCCTTGGCGGCGATCATTCCATTGAACGAATCTTCAAAACAAATGCAGGTGGTGGGCGGAACCTGTAATAGTTCGGCGCAATTCAAAAATACCTGGGGATGCGGTTTGCCATGGGGAAGATGTTCGGCAGAAGTGATGGCATTGAGGTATGGCTGAATATTCAGTTT
>CBIHPC010000376.1:0-5483 GCA_966211305.1 uncultured Niastella sp. | reverse complement strand
GCCACACCGGTCACCGGTTTGGTCATGGAAAAAATGCGTACGATGGTATTGCGGTGCATGGGTTTATTGGCTTCACGGTCTGCCAGGCCAAAGGAATTGTAGTAAACTTCTTTTCCCCTTTCAAAGATCAGGGCCGAAACGCCTACTATTTTGCCTGAATCGATAAAACGCTTCAGGGTAACGTCTATACGGTCTTTCACGGCCGCGGAAACAATCGGCGCCGGTTTATTTTTTACGGAAGAACTGGTTAATTGAAATGCACTGACGGCAATGAGGACAGGCAGCAAGACAAGGATCGTTCGTTTCATAGCAATAATTTTTAATCTATGTGAATAGCTTTACAGCTCCTGAATGTAAAGAATGTTCAGGAGATGTGGTGATCCTTTTATACCAGAGGTTGATCGTGTTTTTGCATGTCCCATATTATACCCACCACTGCGAAGTATACCCGTTACCGTTTACTTCCGTCGGTACGCCGGGTTTGGGTAGAAATAATGGGATGTTGTTTGCCGATGCCAGCTCCAGCAATCGTTGCACCGGCTCATTCCAGGGATGTAAGGCCAGGTTGAAAGTGCCCCAGTGGATCGGCATCATCAGTTTTCCTTTCAATGCCTGGTGCGCTTTTACCGCATTGTCCGGGCCCATATGTATATCGGCCCAGTCTTCATTGTAAGCACCTGCTTCCAGCATGGTTACATCAAACGGACCGAACGCTTCGCCAATCTCCGCAAACCCTTCATACCAACCGGAGTCGGCGCCGTAGTAGATATTATGCACAGCCGTTCTTATGGCAAATGACGACCACAAGGTTTCAAACCGGTTGGTTAAACTGCGGCCCGAAAAATGGCGCGCAGGCAAGGCTGTTATCGTACAGCTATTACCGATCGCCGCCTTATCCATCCAGTTCATTTCCGTGATCCTTTCCGTTTGTATACCCCAGGCCTGCAGGTATTGCCCCACGCCTACTGAACAATAGAAAGGAACATTGGAAGTAGCAAAATGCGGAATAACATGTTTGTCGAGGTGATCGTAATGATCGTGTGATATAATGATCGCATCCAGCGGCGGCAGTTTATTGAGATCTAACGGCGCCGGGAAAAAACGCTTCGGACCAATAAAAGCTGAAAAGGATGCGCGGCTGCTCCAGACAGGGTCAGTCAGTAATCTCAATCCATCTACTTCTATCAACAGGCTCGAATGCCCTACCCAGGTAATGCGCAGTCCGGAAACAGGCGGCTGCGCATATATTGTCGCATCTGTCGTAAACGGACCCAGTTTTCGTTTGGGTGTCGTTTCCGCCTTATTGGTCATATACTTCCATAATACCCCCCATAATGATCCGGTGCCCACGCTGGTGGGGATTGGGTTCAAATACTTTTTTCCTTGTTTTACCGCCGGATGTAAATATTTCATGTAGGTATATTATCGGTATGTAAAGTAAGGCTAAAAATGTGAACGACCTGTCAGGTGCCAATGAGCGGGGCACGAACTTCTGATGTACCTGACAAAGTCTTTCTTATAATCGCGGATCCACCGGTTCGCTCTCGAGGGCCAGTACGCCAAAAACGCATTCATGCACGCGGCGCAACGGTTCCTTTTTAATGAACCGCTCCAACGCTTCCACACCCAATGCAAATTCCCGAATAGCCAGTGACCGCTTCGCATTCAGCCCTCTTTGCTTTAACCGGTTAAGGTTCGATGGCGTGGTATATTCCGGTCCATATATTATACGCAGGTATTCCTGCCCGCGGATCTTGATAGCCGGCTGCACCAACCCTTTGTTATTGGTATGAATATAATTAAATGGTTTTACCACCATGCCTTCGCCGCCTTTATCGGTCAACGATAACCACCAATCAATAGCTTCCTGAATGCTGTTCTCATCGTTCAGGTCAACGATCCGGTACGGCGTTGCCAGCATCACCGCAGAATCGGCCTCACAGATCTGCTGGATGTTTTCCATATGCCATTCATGGCTCTGATCAACCCAGGTTTTTCCTTCGGTGGCCAGAATATGAAACGGCGCCAGTCTGTAATCGGTGAGCGTATGCACCGGCCAGCAATAGCGGCGGTAGGCATCGATGAACTGACTGGCCTGCGCTTTCTTCACCTGGTATTTCTGTAGCAATGGCAACGCGGCTTCATTGTTAGCCGCAGCTTTCACCAATGCTTCTACCGCACTGTTCAACCCCTGCGTGGCAGCTGCGCCTACCGAGCCGTATTGCGTTTCGAGCAGGCTTTGCGCTTTGGCGCTCCAGGGCATCAGCTCGGTATCCAGACAAACCCAACTGGTTTGAAAGCGCTCGTAAAAACCTGATTTCTCCAATGCATCATTCACCAGCAACAGGAAATCCTGTTCTACTTTCTTATCATTAAAATAATTTCTGCCGGTACGGGTATATACAATGCCAATGCCTTCGTTCTCTATTCCAAATGTTTTATGAATAGCACCTTCATCGCGGCCAACAATCACAATGGCCCGCGAGCCCATATGTTTTTCTTCACAGATCACTTTCTCAACCCCAATGTTCTTATAATAGTCTAATGCTTCCGTAGGGTATTCCAGGTACCCATCGAGTTTACTGGTCTCCGACGGGCTCATCGTGGGCGGCAGATAGATCAGCCATTTGGGATTGATGGCAAACCGGCTCATCACCTCCAGCGCAGCAATTGAATTCTCTTCCCGAATGGTTATGTTATGGCCGTAAGTGGTGGATACAATATGTTTGCCGGCTACGTCTTCCAGATCCAGCACATCATCGTGCAGTTGTTGCAGCGAAAGCACCTTACCGGCGCCAAAATTCAACGGTCTTTTTGAAACAGCGTATTCACGCGCAGCAGGAACCGATATTAATTCCTTCTCCGGATAACGCAAAGCCGTTAGTTTTCCGCCAAAAACGCAACCGGTATCTATATCGATAGTACGGTTCAACCATTGCGGTTCGGGTACGGGCGTATGGCCGTATACCACCGTGGCTTTGCCTTTATACTCTGCGGCCCAGTTATACCTGACCGGTAATCCGAATTCATCAATTTCACCGGTGGTTTCGCCATACATACAAAACTCGCGCACGGCGCCGGAGCCGCGGCCATGCATTTCTTCCCGCAAACCGGCATGGGCCACCACCAGGTTACCGCCATCGAATACATAATGGCTGATCAACCCGTCTATAAATTTCTTTACATCGTTCCTGAATGCAGGCGTTTCCTTATTCAACTGGTCAATAGACTCCTGCAAACCATGCGCAATGGTCACATCTCTTCCATTCAGCCATTTCATTAATTTATAATCATGGTTACCAGGCACGCACCAGGCAAGTCCTGCATTCACATGGTTCATCACCAGGCGCAATACCTCCGGCGTTTTCGGGCCGCGGTCAACCAGGTCGCCCACAAATACCAGCTTGCGGCCGGCCGGGTGTTTATACAGTCCATCTATTTGTTCATAACCCAGTTTATTTATCAATAACTCCAGCTCATCATAACAACCATGCACATCGCCAATGATATCAAACGGACCGCGCTCCTGTTTTTTATTATTATACAGCGGATCACGTATAATGTTTTCTATTGCATCCACCTCTTCAGGGGTGCGGAACTCAATGATATTCCTAAACCCTTCCAGCTTTAAATGCCGCAGGCTTCTTCTGAGCTGGCTGATCTGTTGTGGAATTACGTGTTTGCCCATATCGCGGTCTGTCCGCAACATATTACGGGCACTGCACAATTTCTCGGGCATATTGATCACAATGGCCGTTGGCAGCACATGGTGTTCCCTTGCCAGCCGTACCCAGTCTTTCCGTCCGGCTTCCTGTACGTTGGTGGCGTCGATCACCGTTAGCAGCCCGGCCTTCAATCTTTTGGCGGTAATAAAACGCGCTACATCGAATGCATCTGCCGATGCTTCCAGGCTGTTCTCATCATCGCTGATCATGGCGCGGCAATGATCGCTTGAAACGATCTCCGTTGGTTTAAAAAATTTCCGTGCAAAGGTTGATTTACCCGAGCTGGAAGCACCGATCAGCACCACCAATGATAATTCCGGAATATGAATATTTCTGTTCGTCATGCTATAAAAACCTGTTCAGTCCTGGTGTTCTTTGTTTTATTGTAAAAACCGCCATTTGCGTCAATGCCCCAACTTCCGCATCTTCCTCCCCTACCGGTTTATATACAACTTCGTAATTATATTGTTCGGCAATGCGATCGCCCCATTGTTTGAATTCGGCCCTCGTCCATTCAAAACGGTGATCGCTATGCCGCATTTGCCCGGCAGTTAACGTTTCAAACTTTGTATTGTATTCCGCGTTGGGCGTGGTAACGATCACATCTATGGGCTTTGCATATTTGAACACGATCTTTTCCAATGCCGCCAGCCGCGGTTCATCCAAATGCTCGATCACTTCCACCAATGCCGCAGCATCGAAACCCTCGATGCGTTTATCGCGGTAAGTAAGCGAACCCTGTATCAGTTCTATCCGTTGCTTTTGGGTAACGGGTTGTTTCTCGAGGTTTAGTTTATCCTTTGCTATTTCCAGTGCGCGGTAGCTCACATCCATGCCCAGTATCTTTTCAAACTGTTTTTCCGCCTGCAACAAGCGCAGCAGTTTGCCTTCACCACAACCCAGGTCAACGACGGTTTTGGCGTTTGCGTTCAGTAGTTCATCGCGCACGGTTTGCAGGCGCAGGTCGTGCACCCTCTTCTTTTGCTCAGGTTCCGGCTTTTCTTCATCCTCATCATCTGTAACTGTTGCTTCATCTTTCAACAATACTTCCATTACCTGGCTGGTGAGGCTGCGCTGATTCTTCAAATAGCGCATGGTAATAAATTCCCGGGCGGGATGCATGGGCAGCCAGTCCTGCCCTTTCTCCAACAGCTTTTCCGCTTCACTCTGACCAACCCAGTAATGTTTATCATTGTCACAAACCGGTATCAGAATGTACAGGTGCGATAATAACTGCTGTACCGTTACCGTATTCTTCAGGCGTAAGGTAAAATACCGGCTCTCGCCCCATTCGGGAAAAGCGGCATCGATGGGATGACGTTGCCATGTGATCGCGTAGCCCAGCGGTTCAAACAATTCCTTTACCACCGCTTCACCGCCGCGCACAGGAATGGCAGCAATCTCCACTTCCAGTGGCATGGGCACGGCAACCAGTTCGGGTTTGTCTTTACAACGCCCGTTCATGGCGGAAGAAAATGCTTTTACAATGGCGGCGCTCATAAACGAACTGGCCACGTACGGCCGGTCGTTCACGTATTGTTCGAGGGCAAAATCATTGCCGCGCGGACCGCTGCTTTTGCGCACAAGGCCAACGGGATCAAGATCGAGCAGCAGGCAAATGGTGCACCTTTCTTCAGAAACTTCAGGATAAAAAACATGCGCTACCCCGGTGGAAATTTCAAACTCCTGCACCTTGGCGGGATGCTTGTGCAACAGGTAGCTCAGGTCGGAAGCCGGCTGGTGGGTAGATGTAATGGT
>CBIHPC010000375.1:0-5513 GCA_966211305.1 uncultured Niastella sp. | reverse complement strand
CTGTGCTTCGGCTGGTGATCTCTTTGCTCATGTTTTATTTTTTATATAGATCGGAGTTTCTGCCTTTCTTTTTAATGATGATTTAATTCCGCTTAGCCCGCCCTTCCATCCTCATTATCAGGCATTTTGTCGTTAAATTTTAACATTCATCATGCAATTATTTCCTGGCAGGGGCTGTCTTTTTTGTGTAACTTTAATTCGGAAAAACGCAAAAGTAGCATTTAGCTGCTGTAAAACGATAAAAACCATTACTATGAGGTTTCGAAATATACTCCCTGTATTCCTGGCGATGGCAGTCTTAACGAGCTGCTCAGTATACCGTTCGGGCCAAACCCCCGACGATGTATATTATTCACCCGGGCGTACGCAGGAAGATTCCTACATGACGGTTGACAATACAAGAAAAGGCCGCAGCTATGGCCGTTACGATAATACCAGTCCCGATGACAATTACCTGCGTATGCGGGTGCGCGATCGTTATCGCTGGAGTGCGTTCGACAATTATTCGGCATTGAACGACTGGCAATACAATGGCGGTTACTACGGCATGTACAACCCTTACTACGCCGGTTATGGTTATAGTGGGTTTGGCTACGGCATGGGCATGGGTTTTGGGCCTTACAGCTATTACAACCCCTGGTCGTGTAAATATTAAAGGAACCAATATTAACACATGAAAAGCTTTTAAAATACCAAATTCCCCGGGGAACTAGATGGCCCCGACAAAAACAACCCCTGGTCGTTTAATTCTTACTGGAACAGTTATTACCACTGGAACAGCTTTTACAATCCCTATTGCCCCGGTATCATCGTAGGCAGCTACAAAACCAACCCCGTTGTATACAAGTCGGTGCGCAATTTCAATATGGCCACCTACAATAACAACAATAGCTACAACAACCGCAACAAAAGCGGCGGCGGCCGGCCGATATATCAATCGAACAATGGCCGGTATAATACCCGTAACGACAGCTACTATACGCCCAATTCAAACTCGGGCGGCGGATTACGCCGGGTATATCCCAGCAGCAGCAACGACACGTATCGCCCATCGTCATCTCCGGCGCCGGTTAGAACTTACTCGCCTTCATCATCGGGCGGTTCTTCCCGCGGTAGCAGTGGAGGCAGCAGCGGCGGCGGCAGCAGACCCAGCCGGGGCGGATAGACGAAGGGCGTGAAACCGACAGACGGCAAACGTGAAAGGAACCCGTTTTTCTAACCTCGCTTCATACCGAAACCTCAAGAAGGTTCAGCAAGGTGGTCCTTTCCGTAAATAATGACAGACCAACTGTTTTTTTGAAATTATTAATACCTGTAGTGTACTTTCATACTATAGATAAAAGCTTTTTTTCTATTGTGAGCGTGAAATTGTTAAAAAAACAATCAACCCGGCTTATACCATCATCACACTGCAGCAACGGCGCGAGGCACCGGAATTAAGCCCAACGCTCAGTCGTGAGGTATATTTGCCGTTTCACGTTTCACGTTTTACGCTTAATGTTTGCAAATGAAGAACACCCTTACATTGTCTTTTCTTTTGTTAGCCGGCAGTGCGGCTATGGCCCAGTTACCCGAAGATGTGATGCGTTTGGGCTACAACCCGCATTCAGGAACGGCGCGTAACCAGGCCATTGGCGGGGCTATGGGTTCCCTCGGCGGCGATATCACAGCCAACTTTGTAAACCCGGCCGGTTTAGGCATGTATAAAGTAAGCGAGATCGTCCTTACGCCCGGCTTTACGCTGGCGAACAGCAAAAGCCTTTACCGGGAATCGAGTGCTACCAGCAATAACCAGAACCGGTTCAATATTGGCGCCTCTGGTTTTGTATCGGCCACCAGCGATCCCGGTCGTGCATTTGGCAGTAAAGTGTTCAGTATTGCCGTTAACCGCACCGCCAACTTCAATAATTCAGTTTATTATAAGGGTGGAAATAATTACAGCTCCATTTCAGAACAATATGCAGAAGAGTTCTCCAACTCGGGTGTTTCCCTTAACGATGTAAGGAACAGCCCCTACCTTTCCCTGGGTACCAAGATGGCCGTATATACTTACCTGATCGATACCGCCACCCTTAACGGCCAGTTACAGGTAGTAGGCCGCCCCGAATACCTCGATTCGGTTGTACAGGAAAACCGGATCACCACCACAGGCGGCATCTCTGAAATTGCCATAGGTTTTGCCGGCAACAGGAATGATAAATTCTATATCGGCGGCAGCATCGGCATTCCCATCGTAAAATATGAGCGCAGACTCGAGTTTACCGAATCGGACCCATCGAATGATGATAACAACAACTTTAAATTTACCCGGTACGAAGAAAGGCTTACCACTACCGGCGTAGGCTTCAATGCCAAATTGGGTATTATTTTCAAACCCGTGAACCAGCTGCGCATTGGCGCTGCCATTCATACGCCCACACTCTATGGATTAAAAGATAGATTGTGGACTAAAATGGTCACAGATGTAGAAGGGTTGTTCAGGCAAACCAACCCCAATGATCCCGGCATAGACAGCATTACCTCCGATTACTATGATGGCGGCCAGACACCCGAATACAAATTTGATATGACCTCACCCTGGAAATTCATGGTGAGCGGTTCCTATATCTTTCATGAAGTGGAAGATGTTACGCAGCAACGCGGTTTTGTTACCGCCGATGTGGAATATGTAACTTATGGTTCAACCCGCTTCAGCCCCGGTGAAGAAACAGACGATGAATCATATTTCGATAACCTGAACAAGACCGTGAAAGACTATTACAAAGGCGCATTAAACCTGCGACTTGGCGGCGAACTGAAGTTCAACACGTATATGGTGCGTGCGGGTTTCGCTCATTATGGCAATCCGTACGCCGAAGACGCATTGAAGGCAAGCCGGCAAATTTACAGCGCCGGCGTCGGGTACCGCGACAAAGGCATCTTTATCGATCTTACCTACGCGTACAGCATATATAAAGATGTGCATTTCCCATACCGCTTAGACCCGCGATTCAAAGACAACACATTTGCCAATACAAAAAGCAATATCGGGCAGGTTCTGCTGACGTTGGGATTCAAAATATAAACCTCGTTAACTGGTTAACTTGTTAACGAGTTAACCAGTTAACTAACTACCTTCTCAACCATTTCCTCAATAGCACCAGGAGAAAACCATTGCATATTTGCATCCCTTCTGAACCATGTCATTTGCCGTTTGGCGTATTGCCGGGTATTGGTCTTTATCTGCTCTATGGCCTGCGGCAGTGTTATTTTTCCATCGAGGTATTCGAACAATTCGCTGTAACCTACGGTTTGCAGCGCATTCAATTGTTTATAAGGAACCAGTTGTTTTACTTCATTCAACAATCCCTGCTCCATCATCTGATCAACCCGGGCATTGATACGCGCATATAATTCGGGTTTGGGCAGTTCGAGCCCCAGTTTTATGATCCTGAACGGCCGCGTAGCTTTTCTTCCCTGCTGAAAAGTGCGTATGGACTCGCCTGTTGCCTGTTTTACTTCCAGCGCGCGGATCAGCCGCTGGGGGTTCTGCACCTCTCCAGTGGCGTAATAAAGCGGGTCCTGCTCCTGCACCTGTTGTTGTAACCAGGCCAGTCCCGCCCGTTCGTATTGCGCCGTAATGGCCTGCCTGATGTTTATTGAAACAGGCGGCATGTCATCGAGCCCTTCGCAAAACGCTTTTATGTACAAACCGGTGCCGCCGGTTACAACAGCCACATCATGCTGCTGAAATATTTCATCAGCTGCCCGTAAAGCATACTGCTCAAAAACGGCAGCGTTTACATCATCGTGTATGGAATGGGAATTGATAAAATAGTGATGCGCCTGTTGCAGTTCGCTGTGGGAGGGCTTGGCAACGCCTATTGTCATTTCCCTGAAGCACTGACGGGAGTCGGCTGAAATGACGGCGGTATTGAAATGCCTGGCTACTGCTATAGCTGCGGCGGTTTTACCCACGGCCGTAGGCCCCGCAATAATTACACAAGTTTTTTCAGTCATATTGTTTGCCTGAGCTTGTAAAGAACTCAAAACAAAATTCAGTTTATGGTTTTTTGTTTATGGTTTATTGTTCTTCCAGCGGGTAGTTCGAAAGAAATTTCGAGTCTCAAAGCGCGGCAGCAACCACAAACTATAAACCATAAACTATAAACTCTTATACTTCGTCGTCCTGTCCGCCTTCTTCGGCTTCTTCGCCCTCTCCTTCTGTCAGTTCATCATCATCGCCTTCGGTGCCGAACCCTTCGGTGCCTGCCTTCAGATCGTATTTTTCTTCCATTTCGGTAAGCTTGTCGCCGGCAATACCTTTAGTGCCGTATTGCGAAGGCGCAATACCTTCCGATTTTATTACTGCAGGATAATCGATCTTGCTGCTTTCTTCTTTCGATACGCTGATCAGTTCAACCAGGAAGCTCCAGTTCTTTACAAAATCGTAAACGTAAATGAATTTCTGGTTGGGATCTTTGATCTCAGAACCGATCACCGTGTTTTCCATCAGCAACGGGGCCACCTTGTACTGTTTATCGTATTGGGCCAGACTGATCTCGCGACCGCGTTGCCAGTTGTCATTACTGCGGTAGAACGTAGCCTGATGTTTACTATCAAACTCGTACGACTTCAGAATTACCTGGTGCAGTTGCAAAAAAGTTTGTGTATGCTTTATGGCAACATCCCGGTAGATACTGTCATCTTCCTCAAAATATATTCTGAATTTTAAAACAGCCATACTTAAAATTTCAGGTTCTTGTTTCTTTTGTTTATTCCCGTGCTTAATCCCGGGTATATTCGAAAATAATCCTCTATATTTTTAGTGAGCAAATATTTATCCAAATATTTGCAAAGTGCCCGCCGTATCTAAAGCCGGTTGCATCTACCTTTCAATTGCCTCAGTGTCAAAAATAAGACAATTCCCCAACTATCAAAGTATGCAATTTAAGGTGCATTTGCATAGCAACAAAATACCCGAACATACACAGTGATACCGTTTTATGCAAATAAAACAAAAGCTGCGCCGGGAAATTACCGCATATGGGTCAAACTATTCTCCTTTTTTGGTGGCATTTTTATCAACAGGCTGCAGCCCCAGTTCTGCTGCTTTTTTCATCATAAAATCATATGCGGCGTCGTAGGAGTTATCGATCTCCCCATCGAGGATGGCTTCGCGAATGCTGTTTTTGAGGTCGCCCACTATTTTACATGGTGAAAGTCCGAATATGTCCATAATTATTTCACCGGTAACGGGCGGCTGCCAGTTACGTATACGGTCTTTTTCTTCTACCTCTTTCAGCCGGTGGCGCACCAGCTCGAAATTTTCGAGATAGCGGATCACTTTTTGTTTGTTCTTTGAAGTGATGTCGGCCTCACACAACAACATCAACGCATCAATATCGTCACCGGCATCGAACAACAATCTGCGTATGGCAGAATCGGTGATATTTTCTTTTGTAAGACTTATTGGCCTTAAATGCAGTTCTACCAGTTTGCGCACAAAACGCAGTTTTTCATTTTGCGGCAGC
>CBIHPC010000374.1:0-5532 GCA_966211305.1 uncultured Niastella sp. | reverse complement strand
GCCATCACCAATATCGGTTTCATGAAACTGATGATGGGGCTGGGGCCCGATGAATACAGCGGCCTTGAGATGGCACTGCATACCGGCTATGAGGCGGAGGATGTAAAAAGAGGCATTCAGCAATTACTGGGCGCCTCTTATAAGGTAGAAACAAAATATGAGCAGAACCAGAGTTTGTACAGTGTAATGAACCTTGAAAAATGGTTTATCTATGGTGTGCTTACTTTAATGCTTATTGTTGCCGCCTTTACTATGATCGGCAGCCTGACCATGCTGGTGCTGGAAAAGCAAAAGGATATACAGGTGTTGAAATCAATGGGCGCCAATAACAGCCTTATACAAAAGATATTTTTAACTGAAGGTCTGTTGCTGGCAGGTATTGGCAGTATTACCGGGGTATTGCTGGCCATTGTATTTTGCTGGGCGCAGGTTAAGTATAAGATCATTGCCATTCAGGGCGGCACCTTTCTTATAGATTACTATCCGGTGCAGTTAGTGGCTACCGATTTTATATTGGTTTTACTGACGGTTTCGCTGGTGGCTTTTCTGGCTTCCTGGTTCCCATCGCGCAAAGCGGCCATGCAGCCGATAGAGTTGAGGACCTGACATTGAATTACTGTTATTGCATTATATAAACAAAAAGGTCTGCTCCGGATGGGACAGACCTTTTTGTTTATGTTTACAGAAACAGTATTAATAATCACCTATAGTTTCAGGTAACTGGGCCAGGGCTTTAGCCAGCTGCTCGTCATTAGGCGCAATGCCATGCCATTCGTGGTGACCTTCCATAAAGTCAACACCGGCGCCCATTACCGTTTTCATTAAAACAGCAACCGGTTTGCCTTTACCCAAACGGGCTTTAGCTTGTTCAAGGCCTGCTACTACAGCGTCGATATCGTTACCTTTTTCAAGAACCATAACGTCCCAGCCAAAAGCGGTGAATTTGGCATTCAGATCGCCCAGGGCCAGTACTTTATCTGTAGGACCATCGATCTGCTGACCGTTCCAGTCAATAGTTGATATGAGGTTATCAACTTTATTATGGGCAGCGAACATAATAGCCTCCCAGTTTTGACCTTCATCGAGTTCGCCATCGCCATGTAAGGAATAAACTACATTTTTCTCGCCATTCAGCTTTTTCGATAAGGCTACGCCGAGGGCAACACTCATACCCTGACCGAGTGAACCGCTGGCAATACGAATACCAGGCAGGTGTTCATGGGTAGCGGGGTGGCCTTGTAAACGGGAGTCTATTTTACGAAAAGTAGATAGTTCTTTTACGTCGAAATAACCCGCGCGGGCCAATGTTGAATAAAACACCGGTGATATATGTCCATTTGACAATATGAATACATCCTCATTGCGTGCTTCCATGGAAAACTGAGGATTATGCTGCATTACTTTAAAATATAATGCGGTAAAATACTCGGTACAACCCAGTGAACCCCCGGGGTGACCACTGGCACAACCATGAACCATACGAACGATATCCCTGCGAATTTGAGTAGCGATGTCCTTTAATGCTGGCATAGCAAGATTAAAATTTGGTTGCAAAACTACATGAAATGTGATTTGAATCAATAAATCAAATTAAACTTTCCCAATATTTTTATATCAAAGCCCGTTGTTATAAGGATAATTCTGTATCCGAAGTAAGTGTTATTAATAGTTGGAATTCCGAAAATGTACTGTAATTTGCGTTGCTTTGTGTTAATGAGCCCAACCGGCCCGATTGGTAGCACGTATCATATTCCAGGACTTACAAAATCAGGCTGATGTTTGATGTATTATTTTCTATAGCTATTTCATTTGCGATCACCTTTTTAGCTATTCCGGTAATTATTACGGTAGCAGAGCAGAAAAAATTGTTTGACATTCCTGACGAGAGAAAAGTGCATCAGAGCCCAATTCCATCCTTAGGTGGGCTTGGGATCTTCGCGGGGTTTATGCTGGCATGTCTTATAGCCATCCCGTATCAATCGGCTACCGATTTCCAATTCTATTTTGCTGCAGCCTTTGTTATCTTCTTCCTTGGGTTGAAAGATGACATTCTGGTCATATCGCCCATAAAGAAATTCATTGGCCAGGTACTGGCGGCATTTCTGGTAATATATAAAGGGAACATCCAGATAAAAAGCATGTATGGCTTTATGGGCATACATGAATTGCCTGAAATGTTCAGCCTTTTGCTGACCTATCTAACCGTTATCGTTATCATCAACTCGTTTAACCTCATCGATGGTATCGATGGCCTTGCCGGCACACTTGGTTTAATGGCTTCTGCTTTATTTGGTTTCTATTTCTTACAGGTTAACATGCTGGCTTATTCTGTACTCGCCTTCTCACTGGCTGGTAGCTTAATGGCTTTTTTGATCTTCAACTTTCAACCGGCAAAAATATTCATGGGCGATACGGGGTCGTTACTTATAGGATTGGTGAACGCTATACTCGTTGTGAAATTCATCAGTGTGGCCAATCAAACCGATATCGCTGTTCCTGTTATTGCTTCACCGGCCATCAGTGTTGCCATTCTGGTAATACCTTTAATGGATACCTTACGCGTGTTTGCGATACGTACGTTCCACCGCCGTTCGCCTTTTAGTCCCGACAGAAATCACATTCATCACCTGCTGCTCGACAGGGGCCTTTCGCACCGGAATATAACCCTGCTGCTGGTATCGATAAACTTACTGTTCATACTGGCTGCGTATGCAGGCCGTAACCTGGGTTGCACCTGGATCATTCTGGCCATCTTAACCGTTTTCTTTTCGGGTATCGCAGCCTTGTATTATACCCGTCCGCGGGCACGCCTGTTTGTTGCCAAAACAATGGAAGCGCCGGAAGGAGAGTTGAAAACCTCCAAAATCGTTCCACTCACGACCGATACCATTTTGGAACATAAGAATTAGACAGTTGCCGGATAGCACTTGTTTGTCTCTGCTACACTTTGGGGCCGTTACAGGTTTCAGGTTACAAGGGCTTTAAATTCAGGCATCGTACCTGCTTGCAAGGGGCTGTGAAATCAGGTTGCCGGCAACCTGTAATACGCAACCTGCAACCCCTTTAGAAAAATTTAAGTAGGTTTGCAGGCATTTAATATTTCTTCCTATGTCAGATGAATTAAATATTATTAAGGAATTAGCCCAGGAAGGCATGGAAAAAGCCATTAACCACCTGGAAACAGAATTAGTGAAAGTACGTGCCGGAAAAGCCAATCCAAACCTGGTTGACGGTATTGTAGTTGATTATTACGGAACGCCAACACCTATTAGCCAGGTTGGTAATATTTCGGTAGCCGATGCGCGCACCCTGAGTATTCAGCCCTGGGAAAAAAATATGCTTCAGCCCATTGAAAGGGCCATCATTGCCGCCAATATCGGCATCAACCCGCAAAATGACGGCAACATGATCAGGTTATTTATGCCGCCTTTGACCGAAGAAAGGCGTAGAGAACTGGTGAAAAGATCGCAGGGTGAAGGCGAACATTCAAAAGTGGCTATCCGTAACATCCGCCGCGATGCCATGGAGCAGGTAAAGAAACTGCAAAAGAACGGGTTGAGCGAAGACGTTTGTAAAGACGCCGAAAAGAATATTCAGGAAACAACCGACCGTTTTATTGCGTTGGTTGATAAACACCTGGCGGCGAAAGAAAAAGAGATCATGACCGTTTAAAAGAACGCCGGATGTAGAATATCGAATGTCGAATGATGAAGCCTCACTTCAACATTCGACATTCTTCATTTATTATTCGATATTTTCCATTTGGTAGTTATAAATACGCCGGCAAGAATGATCACCAGTCCCAACACCTGCCACCCATTGATCGTTTCTCCCGCCAGCAATCCCCACGATAAAGCAATAAACGGAATACCGTAAGTGACCATGGAGGCAAATAACCCGCCGGCCCTTTTTATCAGCACATAAAAAAGTATAGTGGCTACGGCAGTTCCCATAATGCCCAGCAATGATGAGGCGCCGCCTGACCAAAGAAGATCTTTTTGAGTGAGCGGCAGGGAAAAATAACCCGTTGCCCAAAGAATGATGAAGCAGGGCACCAGCAGCAGGGCAAAACTTACCGCAACCACCGCCAGCGAAGAGGTTTGTTGTAAATGTCGGCCAACCAGATTAATGTTCAGCCCATATAAAACAGTGGCCACCAGCGCAAATGATGCATAGGAGAGAAACTGCAAATTGACACTGCCTTTTGCGAATAACAATACCAGCATTCCGCCCATGGCGATCATAACCCCAACCAGCTTATGTAGCTGAAATACCTGACCGAAAAATAACAAACCGGTGAAGATCGTAAACACAGGTGTGAGTGAATTAAGAAAACCTGCAAGCGAACTGTCGATCTTCATTTCTGCCAGGCAAAACAGGTAAGCGGGAAAGAAGCTGCCCAATAACCCGGAAAGAAAAACATATCCCAGTTTGTTGAGCGGAATATTTTTCCATTGCTGCACAGCCACAGGCAGCAACACAAGGCCGGCGCTTAAGATGCGAATGGTGGCCACCTGGTATGCACTTAAATGTGTTAAGCCTTCTTTTATCAGAATAAATGAGCTGCCCCAAATGATACAAAGCACAATAAAAACGACTATGTTGATGAACGCCCCCCTGTACGACATGTAAATATTTGTTCAAAAATCAGGTATTCCATTTGAAATGTAATAATTTGAAACAAACATATTTCAATGGCTAATATGAAACTGAAGGATATCAGTACCAGGGCGCCAAAGGACTGGGATAAAGAGCAAACCAAAGCAACAACGGAAGGCATTCTCGAAAAACTAAATGAGCTGCAGAACCTTTTGTTTGCCGAATCGAAACATTCAGTGCTGGTAATATTGCAGGGAATGGATGCCAGTGGTAAAGATGGCGTTATAAGAAAAGTATTCGGAACGCTGAACCCGCAGGGCGTTCGCGTGCAATCGTTCAAAGTGCCAACCGAACTGGAGCTCAGTCACGATTTTTTATGGCGTATACACGCGGTGACGCCTCCAAAAGGCATCATTCAAATTTTTAACCGTAGTCATTATGAAGATGTTTTGGTAACCCGGGTGCATAAATTGATAGATGATAAAACAGCCCAAAAGCGCATAAGGGCTATCAACGATTTTGAACAGTTGCTGCAGGAACATAACAGCACCGTAATATTGAAATTCTACCTTCATATATCGCCCGAAGAGCAGGAACAACGGTTGCAGGAGCGCATTCATAACCCCACCAAACAGTGGAAATACAATGAGAAGGATTTTGAAGAAGCCAAACTATGGGATGATTACCAGGCTGTTTATGAAGATTGCTTTGAACAATGCAATGATGTACCCTGGACTATTGTTCCTGCCGATCAGAACTGGTATAAAGAATATGTGATTGCGCATACCCTGCTTAAAGCTCTCGAAAGACTGAATATGCAGTACCCCGGTATAAAGAAATGAACGGCCTGTGCATATTAAAGGAAAGCGGATATTCGAAAAATTGATATATTAGAAGTAAATATCATTAACAACTAAAACTATTTATTATGGG
>CBIHPC010000373.1:0-5557 GCA_966211305.1 uncultured Niastella sp. | reverse complement strand
CCCGGCGAAGCGCACCGCCCCAATATTACACCGGGCGGGAATAAAGTGGTGAAAAAGATCGTAGTTAAAATAAAAGCATACCCCCCGGCCCCCTAAAGGGGGGTGAGAAGTGGTCACCAATTTCAACAACCTGTTAAAGCTGGTTTTTTAAAATAAGAAAAGGTATGTTATCAGTAATGATAGCATACCTTTTCTTTAACTGCAGATCAGTCAATCTGCTGAATTTCGTTATGTTTTTTCAAAGCGCGGTAGCGCTCCTCCTTTAGGGGGCAGGGGGACCTTTCTTCCTCGCCCTGTATTGCATCAGGTATAACGACCCCGGTTGTAACCCAGGTTTGTTTTGTCCTTCCCATTCTCCATCCATGCGGCCACCTAAGCGGCCGGCATGTTTGCCGCCCTTTAAACCGATGCAATAATTCTTTCCGCTTACCCACGGGCTTTGAACCGCTGCGCGTTTGGCGGTACAGTTCCATAATACCTGTGTAACGCCTGCCCACCCGTGACCGGTGCCCCAGTTGCCACGGTCCTGCACGTTGATCTCACCATCGGTAACAATGTTATCGTACAAGGTGCCCGATGCCCAGCGGTGATGCGGGCCAATATCGGCATGGGTATTTTTTGCGGTACAGTTGTAAAACACGTTTGGTCCGCATACGCGGGCGCCGGTAACATAATCATGCCGGCCTTCTGAAGCGTAGCAGTTCATCACCAGGTTTTGCTGCCCGTCGTTGTTGAAAGAATAGCGGCGGCTGCCGGTGATCTTCGATTTGGCATCCAGGCAGCGGCTATCACTCACGGTGATCCATTTGGCCAGTTCGTTCAGGTGAACACAGCCATATCCAAAATAGCGGCTGGTAACGTGGCGCACCCAGCCATTTTCAATCTTATTGAACTGAATGGCCGTCCAGCCATGGTCTTCAGCCGTATCGCTTGAGAACGTTGATTCGCAACGCAGGTGCTCGATGCCCACTTTATTGATGCGTTCGTCGAACGTGCTTTTAAAAAGGGATGCGCCGCCATATTTTTTTTCTAGCGCCATTACAACAGGGCAATCGATAAAAATGGTATTGCCTTTTACTTTTGTGATCACCCGTTCAAAATACAACTCATATTCGCCGGGGCTCCATTGTTTGGTTTCCCTGCGGGCATCGATCACATCCATTTTCAGGTCTTTGATCCACTCCTCGGTACCGGGGCGAACCAGTACTATTTTATCACCGGCTTTGAGTTTGGCGGCTGTATTCACGTTGAATGAAGTAGCGCCTACGGGCACATAGTCATCGGTTACGGCTGCGCGGGTACCTGGAATTTCTTCGAGGTAGCCATCGCCCATCACTTCGATCAATGAGCGCTGCCTGTTGCCGGTGGCTATCAGTTTGGTACCCTGTTCACCATCACCTTCACCGCGCAGCACTACGCCGCTGGTAACGATGTAAATGGTGCCGGGGATCTTATAGGTGCCTTTTTTTAATAAAATGGCGCCCCTGAACCCGTTTATATCGGGCTTTCTCTGCGAAACTTCATCGATGGCCTTTTGAATGACGGCCTGGCTGTTGGTATCGCCGGGGAAAACGGTTTTTACGACCGGCACATCGGGTATAGGCTGATCACCCTGATAGTAACCAACGCGGCTAAAATCGGGAATCGTGTTGCCGTGTTCGTCCTCATGGTATCGTAAAACTCCGTTCGGACCCATAGTAACAAACTTCGACTCCCATTTATTTACCGGGAGCCCGAAACTAAATGCAATAACGATGGCAGCGGCGATGGCTGCCTTTTTGCGTAAACGTCTGGTCATTGGCAAGGGTACTACTGTTTTTGTATAAACTCTTTCTGGTAATTCAACGGACTTTTGCCAGTAATTAGTTTAAAGTACTTATGAAAACTGGTAAAATTGTTGAATCCACTCTCAAAACAGAGCTGTTTTATGCTCATTTTATTTTCTATGAGCAGTTTACAGGCATACCCTACCCTTACTTCTATAAGAAATTGCGAAAAAGTCTTACTTGTTTTTGACTTGAAGTACCTGCAGAATGAATTGGGACTGATATTGGCAACAGAAGCTATTTCATCGAGCTGAATGGGACGTTTGAAGTTCCTGAGCGAGAAATCGTAGATGGCATTTATGCGATCATGCTCAGCATCAGGCAGTTCGTGTTTAAAACCGATGGAGGAAAGGGACTGAACCTCCTGGCATTCGGCAATGGCGGTGAGGGCCTGGGTTAGCAGCATAATACGGTGCGGTCCTTCGGTATGTAATAATACGTCCAAAAACTCCGAAACTACCGTGCGGGTTTTACCAGTGATCTGCAGCCCGCGTTTCGCCTTTTCGAGTACATTTTTTATTTTAATATTTTCCGGAAGCTGAAGAAATTGCTCGCCCCAGAAGTTCTCACAGAAATGGCATACCCTTATATCTACCGGCGATTCTTTATTTTCATCGAAATACGAGTCGTTGAAACGCCAGTAGTGGGGTAGTCCGGCGCCTACCAATACCACATCGCCCGATTTGAAATGTCTGATGCTGTCGCCCACAAACTGGGTGCCTTCGCCTTTTCTGAAATGGATGAGCTCCACTTCCTGGTGATAGTGCCAGCGGTTGTTGATGTAGGGAACGAGGTCCTGCCGAACGCTAAAGGAATGGCGGATCTCTTTTGATACTTTTAAAAGTTGCGGCCTCATGTATTAAGCTACTTTTACTTCAAATGGCAATTTGCTTGCAATCAGGGGTAATTTAGCTTAGTTTTTAGCGGCCATCTAAAAAAGTTACGCTAACGTTTCCGTAATAATTTCCCGTTAGCGATTCACGGTTTTTTGTTAGCCCTTGCTGGTAGCGGGTTTCAGAGGTTTGTCGTTTGTGGCTTGTAGTTTGTGGCAGCTGTCGTGCCGGAGGGGTTTGTTGTTTATGGTTGCTGCCGCGCTTTGAGACTCGCTATTAATAATGACTGCCCTAATTAAAGAACCACAAACTACAAACCATAAACCACAAACTGTAAAATAGTGGCAGAAAGCATCATTTCTTTACAAAAGTTGCTATTGTAGTTACCAACTCTTCACTGATAGGATTGCCGGAAGTAATATAGGTGGCCAGGTTTTCTTTTCTGTCGCCTTCAACGATCCTTAAAATATGGTTCATGTTCTTAATAAGGGCCAGTTGCGCCTTCGTATTCGATTTGGCCAGCAGGTTGGCATCCTCAACGGTTACCTGCAGGTCGTTGGTGCCCTGTAATATCAGTACCGGAATCGTCAGTTTTTTTATTTCCGTTTGCGGATCATAATGAAACCATGAGATCATATACGGTTGTACGCTGGGCCTGAACAGGGCAAAGAGCATTTTGGGAACCTTCTGAACTGTTTTTCCCTGTACCAGGCTGTCGATAATGGGATAACTGGAGTCCCTGACCACAGCAGGCTGACTGGCCAGTTGTTCTTTAAGTATTTTATCGGCCGAACGGCCGGCCCCGGCAATGGAAATAAAACCATCGGCTCTTTGTAGTGCAGCGATCATACCTATCAGCGACCCTTCACTGTGCCCCGCCACCACCACTTTTGAAAAGCGGGCGTCTTTTTTAAGGGTATCTATCCAGCCCCGTGCATCGTTTATATAGTCCTCAAACCGCAGATCGGCTTCGCTTGTAAAGGCTGCACGGCTTTCGCCCAGGCCCCGTTTATCGAAGCGTAGTGAGGCAATGTTATTTGCCGCCAAACCATAAGCCAGCAGTTTCAGGCTTTCATTCTTCATCATGGGATTATTGCCATTGCGATCGGTTGGTCCCGAACCGGCGATGATCAATGCCACAGGTATTTTGCTGCCGGCACTATCCGGTACCGTTAATGTGCCGGTAATATCGCCGCTGGCCGTATGCAACACGAAGGTTGTTTCAGTAAAAGTAGTATCACCGGCCGTGTTTGCCATCGATGTCAAATGGAAAACAACCGCAAAAACAACGGCTAGCCAGGCTTTCTTCATATTGCAGGTTTCTGGTAAATGTACTAATAACGGGCAAACTTTAGTTTGTAAATCCTGTAACCTCAAACCAGCTTTCCTCGTAACCGGGAACCGGCAACCGGAAACTGGTTGCTATTTCTTACTGTAGTCTTTCAACATTTGTTTTTCTTTCTGGCTCAGGCTGTTGATGCCCCGCTTGCTTATTTTATCGAGGATCCTGTCTATTTCCTGTTGCTGGTTGTACTTGCTCTCGTTGTATTTGTGATCTATAGAGTAGTGATTGCTGTGTGTTTTAAAGAACAGGTTATCGACCATAAGCATATGCGGCCGGGTAATAATGAGGTAAATGAACACCAGCGTAGGGATAGAAATAATTAAAATGGTAATGTAATTCTCAACCAATGCGCGCGGTTCAAATGCAATGGCCAGCAACATACCGATCATTGCGCCGCCGAGATGGGCTTCATGCCCGATATTATCTCTTTTTGAACGAACACCCCAAATGGTAAGGCCAATATACACCAACCCGAACAACCACCCGGGCATAAACATAATTCTGATACCGGGCGCAAGTGCAATGGTTGCGAAAATAACGCCGTTCACGGCGCCGGATGCGCCAACCGATGTATAATCGCCCTGGTTTTTATAAACCAGCAGCGAGAGCAGATCGCCCCCCGCCATACTTGCAAAATAAATAAGTAAAAATTGTAAAGGGCCGAGTGCACCAATCAGCGAGCCTGCGAAAAAAAACAAACCCAGCATGTTGAAAATAAGATGCATCCAGCTCACATGCAAAAAGCCCGACGTGATCAGCCGTTTGTAATCTTTGTAAAGCCGCACTTTATCAACGCCGAATTCATACCTCTCGAAAAAGGAACGGTCTTTAAACCCCCTGTATGAAACTAAAGCGGTAAGTATGATGATCAGTATGCTAATAACATCAGGTGTCATGAGAATAAGTTCATTATAATAAACATACTAACGATAATAGAAAGATGCAAATATTTGTTAAATACGGTTAATCAATGTGATAATGTGAAAATGTGATAATGTGATAATGCCGCAAAGGCCGGCAGTCCTTAAAAATGCAAAGTTCATGCGAAAGCAATTAATATAACCTGTATTTCAATTATCAAATATCGAATTATCACGTGATTCAAATTACTTCCGCTGTAGACGCACGCTCTATCAGTTGCGATGGCAGTACCATCTTTTTCTCATATGGCATCAGCATTTTCTTTTCTATTAACTTAAATAAAATATTTACCGCTTCGCGGCCGATATCATAAGCCGGTTGAATAATGGTTGAAAGGGCGGGATCGAACAGCGCGGCAGCCTGCAGGTTGGAGAAGCTCACCACCTTTACTTCTTTCGGGATATGCAATTTCAGTTCCTTACAAACTTCATACGTGTTCACCGCAAATTTTTCAATGGCGGCAAAAACACCATCGGGTGGTTGTTGTGAAAATACCTGGTGCAGTGTTTCGCGATTGATATAATCTTTCGCCGTTAATTCAATTACCTGTGGCGGAGTGGCGATCTTATATTTTTCCAGGGCGGCCAGGTAGCCCGCTTTGCGGCGGTTCGAAATGCTCAGGTTGCCGGCCA
>CBIHPC010000372.1:0-5558 GCA_966211305.1 uncultured Niastella sp. | reverse complement strand
CAGGAGATTCTTTATCATTTGTAACGCTCTTTTTACAGGCAGCGATCGTTAGCAACGTGAGAACGATTGTTGTAAGGTTTAATCGGTTCATAAAAAAGATTTGAGATGAATGAAAACGATATGGTGTAAATGAAAATGGAGCCGGATTAAAAGAGATGGAATGATTCCGGAATGAAGTGTACGCCTTTTCTTAAAGTTATCGAATTTATCTGAGATGGATACACGCATTTTCTTATTACCGGTTACCCGGCACTGTTGCTAAAGTATTCAGCAGGCAGCACATACTCATGGCAAACCGATATTTTAAAAAATTTTCAAAAAAAAGAGGCATTGGGGCAGGAATAATAGAAAAACCTTAATATTCGTGATCATGTACATGCAAAAGCCGCCTTCCTAACCGGAAGACGGCTTTGTTTATAGTAAGTGAATAAGCCTAACGAACCAGTACGACGGCGCCTTTTATTACCTGCACCGTACCATCCATAAATTCCAATGTAGCAAAATATACATACGTGCCCTGTTCGGCCTTTTTTCCATTCACCGTTCCATCCCAGCCATATTTGCGGTCATTCGCGGGAGCGTTCAGCGTCTCGAAGATCTTCTGCCCGTACCGGTTGAATACCGACAGGTTCTTTACCTTTTTGATGTCGGCCCCGCCAATTACATATAAATAGTCATTTTTGCCATCGCCATTGGGCGAAAATGCGTTGGGCATGGCGGAGGGAGCGTGTATGAATGTCTTTATATCTACCGTAGCAGTATCTGTACAAAAATATTCGTTGGTAGCGGTTACCTGGTACTTCATGGAAGCTGTTGCCGTCATTACCGGTGCAGCGCAACCGGCGCAGGAAAGCCCCGGCAGCGGCGCCCACAAATACTTACCGGCAACGCCCCCACCCGTGGTTGTATGCAGTGTTACAGCCGTTTGCCTCGGCACCGAAATTACCGCCGGCGTTGCCGTTACAGTAAAGGGTTCATAATGCAGGTTGCTGCTGTTGTTGGAGAAATTTGTTTCCTTAAATACAGATCCTGCATTTACCACCGCCACTAACTTTCCAGTAACGGGCGTACTAAATGTATGGGTGAATTCACGGCATGCACCGGGCTGAGGTGCAGGCGTTGTATATGAAGGCGACAGCAGGATCGTTTGCTGATCATCGGGATCGCCATTGAAAAACGTTACGGGTATATGCTGATAAACAGTATCATACCCATTATTCATACACACTTTGAACTTTGCCACGATATGTTCATTATCGTAGCAATCCGCCGATAACAATTCTACCGTAATATCGGGCGGAAAAATATGCACATAGGTTTGTCCATTCAATACGCAACCATACTGATTGGTCAGTTGCAGGCTGATCATTCCGCTGTCGAGCATGGCTGCTTCCGGCGAAGCACAACTGGTACAACTTAGCGTATACCCACTGCTGCTGTTCCATTGAATAGCGGTGGGCGTAAAACCCGTTACATTATAAGAAGGATTGAAAGGGTCTTTACGGTACACCGTCGTATCGATTGGATAAACCGTTAAAACCGGCGGTATATAATCGATATTATGCGTGTTATTGTCATACATTACTTCGTTCAAACCGGTTGCCGGCGGGTATGCCGTACGGTCTTTATTTACCACTGCAAACACCTTCCCTGTTGCGGGCTTCAGGAGATCCTGTACATAACTACCGCAGGCACCGCCAGAAGCCGAAGGCGTAAGAAAAGTGTTACCCAGTTTTACCGCAGCGGCATCAGCGGGAGAACGGTCGTAGAAATCCACGGAAAGTGAAGCTGGTATATTCCCCTGTTGGTAGCCGTTACAGAGCGAAAATTCAAGATGCACACCATCGGTAAGGGCGCAATCCACTTTATTTAACGTTATGGTATAATCGTCTACCACCGGAATGTGTATCGTGGCTTCCACATCGCTGTAACAACCGTATCGGGTATAGGCCCGGGCCTTTACCGATGTAAGGGTATCCTGGCGATAAGGCGCGGTAAACGTCGTATTGATACAATTGGTACAACCCAGGTACGGCGAAGCCTGCCAGGTTACATTTGAGATGTCGCCGCCGCTTTCCGCCACCGGCTCCAGCGCCACCTGCTCCGTTGGCTGCAACGTATAATTACCCGGATCAAGGGATGCACGGAACCTGATATCCTTCCTGATATTGATGTTATTATTGAAAGTCACTTCGGGCAAACCGGTATTCGGCAGGTTCAACGGAATGGTGCTGCCGTTATCATTGAACACTGTCACCAGTGTATCCAGGTATTCGCGGCCAACATCAACGGTAGTGGTATACAAATAAGAAACACATTTGCCGGGAAGGTCGGTTGGTAACAGGAACGGGCTTCCCAGCAAATTTCCTTTACCGGTACGGGGGTCATCATCGTAAAAAGACACCGGGGTATTTTTCGGAATGGTCACATATCCTCTATTCTGAAACCAGAGCTCTACCCTTACCTTATTCTGCTGATAACAATACACCTTTCCCACGTATACTACGCCATCGGCCGTTGGGTCGTCCACCACAATGGTGACAGCGTTCGTAGTGTCTTCACAGCTGCCATTGGTTGCATACAGCCGCACTTTATATGTACCGGGAATTTTAAATAAATAATCAAGCTGCTCATCCGTGCTCACCACCTGTTCCGCCATGCCTTTGTCGTTACTCATCAACCATTTCCAGGAAGTTGCATTGCGACTCCGGTTGGTAAATACAATATGATCGGTTTCAATTCCGTCTTTGGAAGCGATCTTTCGCTTGTCGGGATAAAACCGCGCCACTACCCCACAACTCACGGCCATGGCATCGGTAGTGGTGGCATGGCAGCCGCTTGCATTATCGGTTACCCGTAATTCAAGCACGTACGTTCTTTTTTCGGCTACGGTAAGGCTTAAGGTTGGCCCCGTGCCGGCCGCTGTACCATCTACCAGCCATTGCAGGGTTTGCCCGGCGCCGGCAGCAGCGGTAAAATTCACTACATCACCTGCTACGGGATATGCTTTATCGCGGGTGAAACCTGCCGATACGGCGGCGCCGCAGGGATCATTACAAACGGTACTATTGATCATCAGCGGTAAAGAGGTGGCAATAAAATTGTGCATTCTTTCCGCCTGCCCTGGTGTGAAGCCGAGGATACAGCCCGCTCCGGAACCATAATCCATAAAATTATCCGGCAGGTCAGGCACATCGGTTGTAAAGCCGGAAAGAGAGTCGGTGTCGCATGAGTTTTCAGGTGAACTGCAGGCATAGCCGCCGGTGATCGTTCTTTCCGGCGGCGTGTCACAAACCATGTCGCCGTCGGTTAAACAGTTATTGTTCCTGCAGTCACGGGCCGCAAATGTATGAGCAAGGCTGAGATAGTGTCCCATTTCATGTGCAAGCAGGTCAACGCCGAGGCCGGCCACTACTACATCCCCGCCGGCACTGGCATATCCGCCCATTACAAGGCGGGTCCATTTGCCACACTCGAAGTCCTGCATATATTCCGACCTGATGGCAGACACCACCCAGATATTGATGTAACGTTTCCGGTCCCACGCTCCCAGCGCAACGACCTCATCCGCTTCCATATCATAATCGAAATCTGAAAGATAAGAGTGGGTTCGAAGAATGCCGGTCGTACGGCCGCCGTCAGGAGCCGTTTTGGCCAGGCAGAAGCGGATCTTTGTATCGGTACGCCCACCGGCAAAAGCGCCTGATGCGCTATAAGCGTCATTCAGGTCCTGAACCGCCTGGGCAACAGCGGCATCGGTATAAGCATTCGGGTCTTCATTTATTATATGAAAAACTACAGGCAGTGTAACGATGCCGGGCGGCGCCGCGCCTGCGCTCATATTATGTTTTTGCAGTATAAGCTGATTGATGGCCCGCTCTTTTGCTAGCCACGACGGATCTTTTCTCAACTGTTCTGCCCTTCTTTCGGAACCGCAGGAACGTACAGTTACAGGGAAACCCTGCCCACTGGTGATCAACGGCAGTACAGATAATAGCGCAGCTAGCAGCATCAGGCTTTTTAACATAGGGATGGTCATTAAACAGGGTAACGTATTTTGATCTTGCCGTTTATTGGCAAAAGACGGGCCAACAACTGAACGGTAAATGCCAGGATAGCATCTGCACAAAAATGCCCGGTTTCCGGTCAGGGAATTCGGTCAGAAAGGAAAATAACCATAATATTGACCAGTGGTTGCTTATAAAGTCATTCCGACCAAAGAGATTCATATGCAGAAAAAATACAACCTGAAATCATTCAACCTGTACGAGTACCTCAAACACCAGAATGCCCATAGCTTTAACCTGCCATTTTTTTTAGCCGATAGCCATACCTATCAAAACGCACACGTTAATTTTCCTTTCAGAACATTCGCTTATGGATTGGGAATTACCTATACAGGTAAAGGAGATATTTTCAAGATCGGCAGTACGGATTATACGCTAAGATCTCACAGCCTTACTACGGTTGGCCCCGGAATGGTTTGCCAATGGACAGGCAACTATACGGCAGAACACGATACCGTATACTTTACAGAAGCGTTATTTGAGGGCATGCACGCCAAGACTTTTTTAAATTCCCTGTCGTTCTTTTTTCATGGTGGCAACCATGTTATACAGTTGACAGAAGAACAGGTAAATAAGATGAAAGCCCTGTTTGATTTGCTCAAAGTGCTGAAAGACGACAAAGAAACCATCCCCGGAATCGTTTACTCGCTGCTCTCATTAGCCAATACTTTTCATTCCATTCATAAAGGCAGGCCAAAGAACGCGGTTGTTTCGAGGCGGGAAGAAATTACGCAGGAATTCAGGAAACTGGTGGGCGAGCACTTCATCCGGAACAAGGAAGTGTCTTTCTATGCCGGTAAATTGAATATCACCCCTAAATACCTGAGCGAGGTTTTACAGGTAGAGTTAGGGAAGTCGGCCAAAAACTTCATCGACGAATTTGTGATGATGGAAGCCAAAAGTCTGCTAAGGCAAACCACTATGTCAATTCAGGAAATATGCCATTGTTTAGGTTTTGAAGATGCATCCCATTTTACGAAGTCATTTAAAAAGCAAACGCAAAATACACCTGCCCAATACCGCAAAGGATAAACGAAACATTGCTGATCAGGAGCTTAAGAAACCGAAGTTTATACCATTTATACCGAAAAGTTGACAAGCCGGTTGGCTTGCCGAAGGCATAGCTTTGTTGCCACAACCAATAAGAATTAATGAAAAAGCTGCCCGCTGTCATTTCAGTACTGCTTATGATACACATAAGCAACGCTTATTCCCAAACAAAAAAAATATCAGCAATGAAGAATGTAACGGAATTCAAGGTAACGGTTTCCCAACAGGTATTGGATGATCTGAAATATCGTTTGCAAAATACCCGGTGGCCGGGCGAAGCAGATGGCGCCGGCTGGACCTTTGGCACCAGTGAAGCATACCTGAAAAACCTGGTTCACTACTGGCAAACGGAATACGACTGGCGCAAACACGAGTCGTTGCTCAATAAATACCCCCAATACATTGCCGATGTGAACGGTATAAAAATACATTTTCAGTATA
>CBIHPC010000371.1:0-5658 GCA_966211305.1 uncultured Niastella sp. | reverse complement strand
CAATCCGGAATTGGTTTTAACCGGTGATGCGGATAATAAAAAGAATACGTTCAAATCATGGGCTTTATGGTGGAAGGGATATGCATTCTCCCGCATTGGC
The DNA here is from genome assembly GCA_966211305.1 of uncultured Niastella sp. Taxonomy (GTDB): domain Bacteria; phylum Bacteroidota; class Bacteroidia; order Chitinophagales; family Chitinophagaceae; genus Niastella. The sequence continues at coordinate 5,558 of CBIHPC010000371.1, read as the reverse complement.
TCTATGTACCTGGCAGGTGTAATACCAACAAAGGCCGGTGTTACCAATGGCGATTTTGTTGATCATACCGCCATTCTTGCAGAGGCCGACAAAGTGCTGAATGAATGTTTGACAACACTGAACTCCGTTACTGAATCAGCTGAGTATACCAATATAATGCAGGCCATTGTTGCATCTTTTAACGACAACAAAAAAATAGTAACCCCGGCCATGTGGAAGCGGCAGGTATATTCATTACAGGCACGCAACCTGCTGACCAATACAAAGATCACTGACATGACGGCCGCCCAATGGCAGCAGGTGATTACACTCGCTAACCAGGGTATACAGGCTACAGATGTCATATTCCGGTTTGGGATGGACCCCAGCGGAGCCAATGACGTGTCGCAGGGTTTCTTTCACCCCTATGCATTTATTGGCGAAGTAAATCAGTTCACGTTTGTGAGCGAGCGGTTTATACAGGAATTTAAACCCAATGATACCCGCTTACAAAAAGGGTTTGTTCCATTTTCAGTGCCAAAAGTAAATGAACGGGGCCGCGGCCTGCAGTTTGGTACCCGCTGGAACCCGGTATTCATTGAAGATGGCGGACTGTATGCAACGGGCGATAACAGGGGATTAGTGCCTTGGGCCTGCAGTTATGAAGAAAACCAGTTGATGAAGGCGGAAGCATTGATACGCACCGGAAGCATAGAAGCCGGTTTGCAACTGGTAGATGCCGTTAGGGATTTTCAAAATTCAGGGCTTGCCCATGTAGCGGGCACGGGTTTAAATGCAGCACAGGCGCTGGAAGAGTTCAGACGGGAAAGAAGAGTAGCGCTCTTTTTATGGGGAACCGCTTTTTATGATGCACGGCGATGGGGCGTAACCAAACCGGCTTCACAAGGCGGCGGCAGGGCCAATGCCATTGTGATCATTCCCGGCAATTTATTATCGCCGCCACAAACGGGTTCAATACCCACTCCGTGTTTTATGGAGTATAACTATATGGATTATTGGGATGTGCCCCAGAATGAACTTGATTTCAATACCCCGGGTAACGTTTCGATACCATTGAAAAATTAGTGTTAAGATCAAAGGTTGTTTGCGAAGGCCGGCTCTCCTGCCCTCCCCTGAGTGGAGTTAAAGGCGGGAGAGCTTTTTTATGCAATTACCCGATCCATTGTTTAACGGTAGGTATCAGTTGTTCGCCCATCATATCTTTCGACATCAAAGCGTTAGCGCCCGTGCTTTTCAGGTAGTCGGCATCATTCAAATGATATGAATCGAATAATACGATGGGAATGTGCTGGTAACCGGCATTCAGGCGAATGGAATTGATAAGCCCCAATCCATCGAGCTTTGGCATGTTCAGATCGGTTATTACCATATCGATATGCTGACCGTCGAAATGTTTTAAGGCATCTTCCCCATCGATACCGGCCAGCGTGGTATATCCTTCCTGTTCGAGGGTGAACCGGAGCATTTGCACTACAAAGTCGGAGTCGTCAACTACAAGAATAGTTTTATTCATATAATAAGATTTAGATGGTAACAGTACCAAATAACGTGCGGAATGATAGTTATAACTATATAGAACGATTCAATAAAATATTGTTACAGGTTTACCTTTATTGGAGCAATATGTAACTACTAAGGCAGACCGATATGAAGAAAATGCAGTGCGGGCGCGGAGGTGGCACAAATGAGAAAAAGCACTTATTTGAATATAACGGCTTCGATGCTGAAGATGGCCAGTACATCATCCATTTTACGGGTGGTTTCAGGATAATCTTTTGCATTTTCGGCAGAGAGAATGATACTGTTATTTTCGCCGCCGGGCCTAACCCTTCTTATAATACCAGTGAGGTTTCTGTCAACTATAAAATAAAAGAAGCCGGCATTGAGGATCTTTGTGAAGCGGAGTTTTTTTATGGCGATCCAGTTGCCGCTTCGGAATTTTGGTTCCATGCTATCGCCGGTAACAGGTATAACGCCGTCAACATCGCCGATAACGGGCGCCTCTATACGGGCAGTAATGAGAACAGGTTGTTCGCTTATGGTAATAATGGTGCCCGGAGCAACATTGTTATCGAATAACAACAGGGGCTCTTCATCCTGCGCAAGATAAATACCGGTTAAAAAAGAAGCAGCAGATGATCTTGTTTTTACGGTACCATTCAATTTCGGATCTTCAGAAACCTGGTCAGGCACATTTTCCATTTCATTGAGATACTCAACCAGCTTGTTATATAATCCAAAGTCGCTGGGTTTTGTACCTTTCTCCCACTTGTACAGGTTTTCTTTAGAAATACCGGTAGCTGCTGCAATGGCAGGCATCTTAATTTTCTTCTTTTTCCGGAACTCCTTTAACCTTTTGCCAATTTCCATTGATGTTAATCAATTAAGTGAAAAGAAGTAAAGAATTACACTTATGTTTTATAAAAAATGGAACATTTTCCACTATCTTTATATAGCAAAATTACTGTACCAAATTAAGAAATAATGAAACTCAGCCAAAAAGCATTAAAGGCGATCAACAATCCAGTTACCCGCCGCCGCTTGATGGATGTTCTTGGCTGTACAGAATTTACTATAGCCAGATACATTCAGAAGAACAGCGATAACCTTACTAAAGCAGCTGCTTTACAGGTAATTAGAGAAGTAACCGGGTTGCCCGATGAAGAGATCCTGGAAGTAGAAAAACGTTAAGAAATTATACAAAAAGGGTTATTTCAGAATAAGCTATTTCACAATCCATACCCTACAGAGTGATTTTATACTATTTTCCACTTTCCGGGTCCTAATGAATAAAACAGGTTCAAAATTTTCATTGAACCTGTTTTATTAATCACATTACAATTGTAACAAAGGAAGAACGCACTTACACTTTACCAGAGCAATGGTAGCAGTTGACCATATGTTGATTTTTCTATTACTTAAAACAATTAAGCAATCCTGCTGTACTAAACTGAAGTAAAAAAAAATTATACAAAACGGCTAAAAAGGTAGGAATAGCGTCGGTTTAAGAAAATATTATATATTTTAATATTTTAATATGCCTGCAATTATTTTGAACACCGCTTCAATTTGCTCCCAGGTACGCTGAATTGGCGGAAATAGGTGCTGATTGGGATTATCCGAAACAAGCAGGAGGCTGCTTTCTGTTTCGCCTTTGTATACCCGACGAATGATGCCCTGCCAGTTTTTATCAATTATATAGTAATGCAATCCCCAGTTAAGTATTCTTGAGTCGTTCAGCCTGATAATACCTACGCGGCAGCCATTGCCGAAGGTGGGCGACATACTTTCGCCCGTTACTTCAATAACCCCATCTACAGGCCCCAGAAAAGGCGCGTTAATGCGGTCAACGATAAGTTCAGGTTCATTATTAAAAAAGGTAATGGTACCTGCAGCAGCTTTGCCATCGGTTTGAGGAGCAGGCAACAGGTTCAGGTTTAGCGGCAACCTGAGTGTAGCAGGTTTTTGAATATCCCGTTCAAGCTGTTCCTCATGGAGTTTATTCTCCATTTCATCGAGGTAGGCTTTTAACCTGAAATAATCATTGAGATCACTGGGTTTGGTACCCTTTTCCCATTTATATAAGGTTTCCTTTGCTATGCCGGTAAGCAGGGCAATGGCAGGCATTTTAATTTTTGTTCGTTCCCGGAACGCCTTAAGTCTTTGAGCCAGGTTATGATCCATTTGATTTATGATTCAAAGCGACAACACATTAAGTTTCGACCCACAATTAAATTCACTTGATCCCGGTCAAATAATAGCGGCCAACTGCCTTGATCAGGATCAAATAATTGTAAACCTTTACAATAAGTTTACCCAAGCCGGTAAAAATGTAAACTATTATACTAATTTTACTTTCTTTCCAATACAAAGGTATAAATTATAATAAATTCCAATATCGCTTCCCTTAACAGAATGTGTTTTATTGACCATGGTCATTTCTAAAACACCCGGATAGCTATTTTTTAATCAATTAAACTCATTATCATGGACACGGTAGAAGTTACAAGAAATGCGATCCGCATTACAAAGGCCAACAACATGAGTGCGGCACAGATCAATAAGATACTGCAGGGTATAAAGCAATGCTATTCGTTTCCGGTTGAATTAAAATGCGGCGGCAACATGCACTCATGCATTTGCAAAACAAACCTGCGAAGAAGGACTAACGGTGATTGCCAAAAATGTAAACCGTGAAAATGTGCAATAAATGTTTTATCGAGAACAGCGGTTGATTACTTTATTGAAAATGATAAATTTAAATATACCGGTGAAGCATATCCATGTAGCACAGGAACAGATTTAATGATTTATTAAAAAATTGCCCTTTAGCGTTCCGGAAAAAAAAATTACATTTGGTAATAGCGACGCCTCCCCTGCGAAATTTTTATCCGTCCCGGCAAACATAATGCAACTGGTATTTACAATGGTATACGTGTACGGATCTCATGCATCAATATAAACCTTTATCTTAAAATTATCTTATGAACCAGAAACGTTTGAGGAGACCTTATCTGGAAGTTATTCAATCCATTAAAGACTACATCGATCAGCATCCGCTGGAAATTAAAACGATCTCAACGCTCATTCACCAAACACATTCACAAATCGGTATCAATTTGCTGCACCAGGGATTCAGGCAGTTATTCGGCACCCGTATCAAGGAATACGAGATAAGGAAACGATTGGAAGCTGCGGCCGATCTGCTAAAGCTGGATGACCTGACCATGCAGGAGATAACCGCCAAATGCGGTTACAGCGCGCAAAGTTCGTTTGTACGGGCGTTTAAAGATGTACATGGCATTACACCCGGACAATGGCGAAGCCGATACGTGCCCCTGCCGTTGCAGGAAGCATGTTAGTTCAAGTTGCACTTCATTATTTATTGAAGCTAATGAACCCTTGCAGGCAGGTTGACGATAGGCTAGTTAACGAGTTAACTTGTTGACGAGTTGACTTGTTGACGGTTACCAGATAACTGTGAAGTTTGCCTGCAGCGGTTATGCAGTAAATATTGCTGATGCACCTTGATGTACAGTTACACGAAACACATTACGTGACTAACCTTATAACGTGAATGCGTCATCGGACGAACCTCACTATATACGGGCATTTCAACCAATACGTTCAAACAGAAAATGTAAAAGTGTGATTTTGTATAAAAAAAATGCAAACAGCGAAAACGGGACAGTGTAAATTGCATCAGTTATTTGATGAAGCGATTGGAGCAGAAGATGCGAGAAGATGAATACTGAGTTACCAGTTACCGAAATAAACATTCAGGCAACCTGACAACAGGCAGACATCCTGAACCTCAGGGGGCCCGGCAACCGGATACCGGTACCAGGTAACAACCACAACGCCTTTCCTGATCTATTATAGAAGGTTTTTAACAGTGGCTTGCTGTGCTGCCTTTTTTCTTTAATTAAGGCACCCTGCAGTAAGCAAAGCAAAATGTTCATTTATAACGGTAATACATAAGCACAATTAAAGCGTGAGAAAATGGTAAAAAAAAGTGCAAATGCGATAAAAACGGTGAGTTATCTTGCATACAGATT
>CBIHPC010000370.1:0-5685 GCA_966211305.1 uncultured Niastella sp. | reverse complement strand
TGTGAACGATTCGGTGGTGATCGTACTGCCCTGGGCAAAAGGAAAAGATTTCTTCGATAAAATACAGTCAAAAGACACGAAGTTCAGCACGCAGGACCTCTTCCTCGATTATTTCAAAGGCCTTGCCGTTAAGCCAGCCACCAGCGCCGGCGGTGCGGTGTATGCTTTTAACCTGGCCGACAGCAGCATAAAGATCAGGTTACACTACCACCTGTCGCTTCCTGTGAAACAGGATAAAGTAATTGAGTTCCTCCCCACCCGTACCAATTACCAGTTCAACCGCATCGTTACCGACAGAAGCGGTACGCCCCTGCAGCCGGCATCGGGCCAGCAACAGGAATTCTTCGCCACCGACGCCAACCCGTATGCGTTCATGCAAACCGGAACCGGCGTTTACCTGAAAGCGATATTCCCCAGCCTGCGCGAGGTACTTAAAATAAATGAAGTGGTGCGGCTCATCGATGCCCGCCTGGTATTAAAACCCGTAAAAGGCACCTACGACCGGTACGGACAACGACTGCCCGGCCCCGTAACCATGCGGGTTACCGATCTTGGCAATACGCCCGGTTCGGCCCTGCTCGATACAACGGGTCAGCAGGTGCAGGAACGTTTTGCCGCCATCGACGACCTGTACGGCATCAACACTACCTATACATTCAATATCACTTCGTATATAAACGCATTGCTGAACACCGCGGGCACCGCCGAGAACGGCCTCTTCTTTCTGCAGCAGGACCCCCAGGACGCTACCCAGATAAGCCGGGCGGTAATAGGCAGCCTGCAGAACGAGCACTACCAAAGCAAACTGATCTTAAACATTTTGACAATTGAATAACCACTATATAATGAGAAAACTAATTGTATTGACCGGGCTTTTTGTGGTGCTTATGAGTACAGCCGGTGCGCAGAACATGAGCTCGCCGTATTCGGTATACGGTGTGGGCGAAATTCAGGAGCTGCAGCCCGACCGCAGCAGTGGTATGGCCAACACCTCCATGGCCATTATGAGTACCCCCGGCTTTCTCATCAATAAAAACCCGGCCTCCCTCATCGGCCTGGAAAGAAGTGTAGCCCAGGTTGACCTCGGCCTGGTTGGTAAATTCGTATCATTCAAAGGCAATTCGATCAACGGCGATAACAGCTCTACCCGCGACGTTACCATTAAACGTATTTCCATCTCCGCCAAATTAGGCAACCACTGGGCCAGCAGCGTAGGCTTCAAACCCTTCAGCTATGTGAACTATTCATTCAATGCGCAAAAAAGCATCGAAGGCACAAGCGACACCTACACCGGTTTGTATGAAGGCAATGGCGGTTTACACAATGTATTCTGGAACAACGCATTTTCAATAGGCAAGAAAAAGAACCTCGCCCTTGGCCTACGTTCGAATATCATTTTCGGTTCTATAAACCAGATAGAAACGCTGGCCGGCAATACCCTCAGCTCGCCCATCGTTTCGCAGGTGACCAATTTTTACAGTGGTTTCCGGTTCGAAGGCGGCGCTATGTATGGCGCAAAGATCAACAAGAACTGGCGCCTCTCCCTCGGCGGCAAGGTTACCGCCAAAAGCGATCTGCAGAATGAAAAAACGCTCACCGTTACCGAAGGCAATACATATGTAGAACAGGATAAAGTACTGGAAGCAGTAGACTATAAACTGCCCTGGCAGTACGATGCCGGTATTGCGCTGGTGCACAAAGGCCGCGCAACCTTCACGGTTGACTATAGTTATGGCGACTGGAACAAACTGAACCCCGGCGGCGGTACCTGGACGATGGTGAACAACGAACGCATCTCTGCAGGTTTCCAGTTAAGCAACCAGGTATCGCGTTATGGCGTAACCGGCGAAAAGAGTTATTTCTCGGCAGGTTTCTTTACCGGTAAATCTTATTTACAGGTAAAGGGCCAGGAAATAAAAGAACTGGGCGGAACCGTTGGTTTCGGCGGATATCTGAACCGCGCGCTATCCTTTAACCTCGCGCTCGAAGCCGGCAGAAGGGGAACGATTGCCAACAACCTCGTTCGCGAAAATTATTTTCAATTCACTTTGTCGTTGGCTTATAGGGAAGTTCTTTATAGTAAAGGACGGAAGTATGACTAACGGGCTGTTTGTAGTTTGTGGTTTGTGGTTATTTAATTCGAGACTCGCTATAAACCGTAGCCACCTAAATATAAAATTGAAAAGCCATTCTGAAGTTTCGGAATGGCTTTTTTGTTTTGAGGCTGCAAATAGTCATGAAAACTGAACAGTCAACGAAACAATAAACTATAAACAATAAACCATAAACTGTTTTCTACGAAACAACAAACCACAAACCACAAACAACAAACTATAAACTATAAACTATCTACTCCGTTTATAGAAATACAGCTTCACCGAAGTAGCCAGCGCCTTCTCACTCAACGTATAATATCCGCTGTCATTATTCGCAAAAACAATGGCCTCGCCCTGGGGCTCCTGTTCGTAGGGCAGGTTAACGGGATCTTTGCTTAACGCCTGCATAATGGTTTCGCCGGCGGCGCGCCGGTAATAATAAATGGCGTCATAGGTTTTCACTACAATTTCATTGCCTTTGGGCGAAAGCGCCGCGCTAACTGCCAGGTTATAGGTGAGGCTGCCCACCAGTTCGGCTTTGTTGGTCACCGTGGTGCTATAGGGGTAAGTGAGCTTATATACCTGTGATCGTTTATCCACCTTGGTAATGATATAGATGTCTTTTGTATCGGGGTCAACCAGCATGGCTTCGGCATTATGGCTGCCATCGGGATAAAAGAACGCGATCTTCTCCACCTGTTTTACGGTATCGGTGGCAGCGGCCGGTTCTTCCAGCCGGTAAATGGCGTAGTCGGGATGCACCAGCAAATTATCGCCCGTTTCGGCAATGTACAAATAGTTGCCACCGGGTTTGGGACCGGTAGATAACACCATGTCTTCCCAGTCGCGGTTAACCACGTTGGCGAGGTGAATGGTCTTTAACCAGGCGCCGTTTTGTTGTACCAGGTCTATGGCAGGCGGGTTGCCGCCATCCTGCTGCACCCATAAAAAGCCGGTATTGGTTTTACTGTCGGCAATACCCGAGGCTTCGTTAAGTAATTTGTTGCTAAGTTCATATGCCTGCGGGGTAATGGCGAAACCGGCGCGGCTGTCTTCCCCTTTTTTGGGGTTACAGGCCAGCAGTGAGGCCATGGTAAAAAATAAAGGAAAGCGGAGTAACGGGGAACATGCAGGGGTTGGTAACATAAGGGGTACAAGGTATTAAAAATACCGGCAATATGGTTTGCCAAAACGAATATGCCATTATGAAATCGTTACGTGAAAATATTTTCTTCCAATTTCATAATTAAAAGAGGTTGAGGTTCTTTATATTGCCCTAACCGCGTGCAATGGCGGTTCCCGTTTAAAACTACTTCATTCCGGCCAACCACCTTAACAGGTAGCCGGTAACTTATTCCCTTTATCGAACCAACGCTGTTCATTCTTTTACCGGATTGAATAGTGAATTTTTATCACTGTACGTACTATTAATTATTAAACCGGGTGATTGCGCCATGAATAACATTACTATGCCATTGTATGCGCCGCTTATGCCCAACAATACGGGCCGGCTGGTTTATAAGCAACATTTTAACCGCAATAAGGTATCGGTTGCGCTGCGGCCTTTATCGTTACCGGGCGACTGGCCCGTCATCAGCAAATGGATGAACCGGGATCTCTCCCGCTCCACCACCCACCCCTGGCTACTGCCGGTAAAACATTTACAGGAAACCCTGGCCATGATGCTGCAATGCGACTTTGCCCAGCCGTTTATGGGCACCGTGAACGGAAAAGCCGCTTTCATGATCGAGCTCTGCGATGGCGAAAAACAGTTATCCGAATACGAAGCGGGCTGTTTTACCGCCGAAAGCGGCGATCATATGATCAACATAATAACGTCTCCAACAGTCATCAACACGCGCAACTGGCTTATGTACGCCATGTATACCAGCCTGCATTATTTTTTTTCGCATGAGCATGTACAGCGCATCGTATGGCTGCTGCATGAACGCGAAAAACATTTTACCGGTTTGGCCAACCAGTGCGGGTTCGTCAAAAACAGCCGCCACAGCTGGCCCGGCGTACATGTTTACCTGTATTCGCGCGAAAAATTCATGCGGTTTTCCGGCAACTGGCAACAGGAAATACAAAAACCGGCGTAAATTATATCACTCCCCGGCCTCCCGAATTAAAACACAAAGAGAAAGAGAACAACATGCTATGAGTTTTTCTTAACTTCGGTTGTGAATTGCCGTTTGAGTTAGCGTACGGTCAATTGCACGATTGTAAACCTTATTTTATGCCATTAAAGAAACAGGATATGGTGTATATCCGGCAGGCCCGCGCCACCCTGGAGGAAAATTTCGACAAAAACATCACCATTCCGCAACTGGCCCGTCAGGTTGGCATCAATGAAGCAAAACTGAAAGAAGGGTTCAGGGAGTTATACAACCAAAGTATTCACAACTATCTGCAGCAACTGCGGCTGGAGAAAGCGAAACAACTCTTACTCACCACCAACATGTCGGTAACCGATATAACGTATGAGATCGGTTATAGTCATGTGACGCATTTTACCACATTGTTCAAAAAGGAGATAGGATTAACGCCTACCGAATGGAGGAAGAAGAACAGGGATGAATAGTTTGTAGTTTGTGGTTTGTGGTTTGTGGTTGTAGTTTATGGTTTATGGTTTTTTGTTTATGGTTTCTTAAATGCAAACCTCCCGATTATTCGCAGTTTTGCGAACAATCGGGAGGCCGCCGTTTTTAATTTATGCCTTTTTGCCTCTTTGCCTTTCTCTCGTTGCCTCGTTGCCTCGCTGCCTTGTTGCCTCGTTGCCTTGTTGCCTCTTTGCCTTTTTTGCCTTTTTTTGCCTTCCCCCTTCCTTACAAATGCTGCTTCTTCAACTCCTCCACGGCAAAATCCGCGGCACGGGCTGTTATTGCCATATAGGTAAGCGACGGGTTCTGACAGGCCGAGGAAGTCATACAGGCGCCGTCGGTAACAAAGACATTGGGCGCGTCCCAAACCTGGTTATGGCTGTTCAGCACCGATGTTTTGCGGTCGCGCCCCATGCGGGCGGTGCCCATTTCATGAATGCCCTGACCGATGGCATAATTGTCTGCGTTCCAGGTTTTGATGTTCTTCACCCCGGCCGCATCGAACATAGCCACTAATTCGGTTAAGATATCCTTGCGCATTTTCCATTCATTCTCTTTCAGTTCGGCATCCATGGCCAGCACGGGCAATCCCCATTTATCTTTAACCGAGGTATCGAGGGTGATCTTATTCTCATGGTAGGGCAGTACTTCGCCAAAACCCGTGGCGCCGATGTGCCAGGCGCCCGGTTCCACCAGCGCGTCTTTCAGTTCGGCGCCGATGCCCATTTCGGCTACATCGCGCGACCAGCCGTCGCGGCTGGCGCCGCCCTGGTAACCGTAGCCCCGCAGGAAATCGCGTTTGTCGCCAAACAGGTTAACAAAACGCGGAATATAAAAACCATTGGCACGGCGGCCGTAGTAGTATTTATCTTCATAACCTTCCACCAGTCCGGCGGCGCCCAGCATGTAGTGATGGTCCATCACATTATGCCCCAGTTCGCCGCTGCTGCTGCCGAGGCCGCCCGGCCAGATGTCGGTAGCCGAGT
>CBIHPC010000369.1:0-5708 GCA_966211305.1 uncultured Niastella sp. | reverse complement strand
AATTGGATTCGTTTATGAAAGACAGAACGTGGTAGGAAGAATATGAAGTAGGAGGCAGGAGTCTCAAACCTGATACCACATATCATCAACTGATAAACAGAAATTAAATCAAATAAGTATGAATCCCTCTCAAAAGTTCTTAAAAAAACTCGGGCTTAAAGACCCGGATCCTTTACAGGATAATGTTCCAACCGGCCACCCGCACAACAGCCGCCGCTCATTTTTAAAACGATCGGCATTAGGCGGTATTGCCCTGGGCGGATTGAGTGCGCTGTTGCCTTTTGAAGAGCTCATTGCGCAAACAACGCAGAAGGTAAGCCGGTATTCCAACCCGTCTGATCTGAAGATCACAGATATGCGCTATTGCATTGTTCAGAACGTTGGCCGTACGCCCATCATCCGCATCGATACCAACCAGGGCATCTATGGTTTGGGCGAAGTGCGCGATGGCGCCGACGAACGTTATGCGCTGATGTTGAAGAGCCGCATCCTTAATCAGAATCCCTGTAACGTGGAAATGCTGTTCAAAATGATACGGCAGTTTGGCGGTCATGCGCGGCAGGGCGGCGGCGTATGCGCGGTGGAAATGGCCCTGTGGGACCTCTGCGGCAAGGCATACAATGTACCGGTATGGCAATTGCTGGGCGGCAGGTACCGCGATAAAGTACGCATCTATGCCGATACGCCCGAAGCGGCCAGCTTTGATGAGTTCAAGGCAAAGGTGAAACACCGCCTCGAAGACCAGGGCATGACCTGGCTGAAAATGGATATCTCCATCGGCGAAGTGAAAGGGCAGGAAGGCGCACTGGTGAACAGTAAGTTCTGGGGCAGCAACCTGGCGCAATGGCGCGGCGGTTATATGGACTATGCCAATATAAAACATCCTTTTACCGCCATACAGATCACCGACAAGGGCCTCGATGGCATGGCCCAGATCGTGCACGATGTACGTTCGGTAGTAGGGTATGAGATCCCGATCTCGAGTGATCATTATGGTCACTTCGATTTGAACAATGCCATTCGCTGGGGTAGAAAGGTAGAACCTTATCGCCTTGCCTGGCTGGAGGATATGGTGCCCTGGGAATACACCGATCAGTTCAAAAAAATGTCCGATGCACTGGAAACACCTGTATTGACCGGTGAAGATATTTACCTGCTCAGCGGGTTCAAACCATTGATCGATGCGGGCGCCGTTGATATCGTGCATCCCGATCTGGCAACAGCCGGCGGTATACTTGAAACGAAACGCATTGGGGATTATGCCGAAGAAAAAGGCGTTGCCATGGCCATGCATTTTGCCGGTACGCCGGTATCGTTTATGGCCAACGTGCATTGCGCGGCGGCAACACAAAATTTTCTTGCGCTGGAACATCACTCGCTCGATAACCCCTGGTGGGAAGGCCTGGTGAAAACAACGGATGGCCGCAAGCTGTTCGAAAAGGGATATGCGAATGTGCCGCTCACAGCACCGGGGTTAGGCATTGAACTGGTGGAAGAAGAAATTAAAAAACATTTGCTGCCAACCAATAAAACGTATTTCGCGCCAACGCCTGAATGGAATGATGTACGTTCCCACGACAGGTTATGGAGTTGAAACGCTTAATGCAGAATGCTGAAGGTAGAACGTTGAAGGCAAAACAGGAAATAACCGAAAAAAATAATTTATATCGATGAAGCGATCAGCTTTTTTCTATGGTCTGTCTGCCGTTGCCCTGATAATTTATCTGGTGTTGGCTTTACGCTCGGCGCATCACTGGGCGGGTTGGGTGTTGGCTTTGGGTTTTATAAGCCTGGCTATTGCGTTCAGAGGTAACAGGTTCCTGCAGGGTTTGTCTTTTACCGTACTCATCTTTGCTGTTGTGACCATTGCCCTGTATCACCCGGAATATTTTCTACAATGGGGCGGCTTCAAATTGAGCGAGCTGATCATTCCCCTGATACAACTGATCATGTTTGGAATGGGCACAGCCATGAGTGTAAAGGATTTTACCGCTGTGATCAAACATCCGAAAGGGGTAGTTATCGGTGTTATGAGCCAATTCGTCATTATGCCCTTTGTAGGTTTTTTGCTGGCTTCCGTTTCCGGTTTTCCACCTGAAATAGCCGCCGGCATAGTGCTGATCGGTTGTTCGCCAAGCGGGCTGGCCTCTAACGTAATGTCGTACCTGGCAAAAGCCAACCTGGCATTATCCATAACCGTCACTTCCATCACTACATTACTGGCGCCGTTTGTAACCCCATTGCTGATGAAATTGCTGGCGGGCGCCCTGGTTGAAATAGACGTACTGAAAATGATGTGGGATATTTTCAAAATGATCATAATACCGATTGGCGCCGGTTTATTATTCAATAAACTGCTGAGCGGCAGGTCTAAATGGCTGGATGATGCCATGCCGCTTGTTTCCATGTCCGGCATCGCTTTCATTCTCGTCATCATCGTCGCGGCGGGCCGTGATAACCTGCTGATGATCGGTCCGGCTTTGATTGTTGTGGTATTTATCCATAACAGTTGCGGTTACCTGCTTGGTTATTGGGCGGGCCGGTTGTTCAAACTACCGGAACGGGATTGCCGCACCATTGCCATTGAAGTGGGTATGCAAAATGGCGGACTGGCTTCCGGCATCTCCAAAGAAATGGGAAAGATGGCAACCGTTGGACTGGCGCCCGCTGTGTTCGGACCGTTGATGAACATTACCGGTTCGGCACTGGCCAGCTGGTGGCACAATCATCCGCCGGAGGCGGAAACTGAAAAGTTGACGAGTTAACAAGTTAACAGGGGAAAGACCTTTGAAAAGAACTTAGAAAGTTTAAATCAGGAGTAAGGCCAACACATAGCTCGTCTTACCTCTTACTTCAGCTAAAAAGAAATCATATGAATAAATTATTTGTAATAAGCCTGCTAATAGTAAGCTACGCAACCACCCAGGCCCAGCAGATCACGCGCGATCAGCTCCTTGCTTTAACACCTGAATGGAAGGGCGAGCGTTTTGCAGATGGCAGGCCCAAAGTGCCCGACAGCCTGCTCGATCGCATGAAACTGGTAACACTGGAAGAAGCCTGGGCGGTATTACGCAACGAGAACTTCAAACATCAATACGATGGCGAATGGAAGACCATCAACCCCGACAGCGTGCTCGTAGGCCGTGCCGTAACGGCCATCTTTATGCCCGGCCGGCCAGATATCCATCGCGTTATCGACAAGTTCGGCATTCGCGACAAACGCGTGAAATCGCAGAATAGCTGGCCCATAGATCTGCTGGTAAAACGTGACGTTTATGTCGTTGACCAGTTTGATGCTTATGAAGACGGGCCTACGATCGGCGATAACCTTGGCAATTCGATTTATGCCAAAACCGGCAATGGGATCGTATACGATGGCGCCGTTCGCGATGTGAAAGGGTTGAAAGAGATCGGTGGTTTTACCTCTTTCTTCCGCAGTTACCATCCCTCGCATCACCTGAACAATCCCGATGGCGACCTGAATACCACGCTTGTTGGCATCAACCAACCCACCCGTATAGGCAAAGCCACTGTTATGCCGGGTGATATTGTATTGGGCCGCGATGGCGGTGTCATCTTTATACCGCCGCACCTGGCAGAGAAAGTGGTGAAAACTTCCGAGATCGTACGGCTGCGCGATATGTTCGGTCATCAACGGCTGCGCGAAGGAAAATATACGCCCGGACAAATAGACACGCGCTGGAGCGAAGAAATAGAAAAAGATTTTTCGAAATGGCTCAACGATCATATCAATGAGCTGCCGGTCTCAAAAAGCCAGATCCGGGAGTTTCTGAAAGGAAGAACCTGGTAACCCCCCGGCTCCCTGAAGGCCCGGAGGTAAGGGTTGCCTTTCACGTTTGCCGTTTCACGATTCACCAAATGATAAGCTAAAAAAATAAAATAATGTCGCAATACAACTCAAGAAGATCCTTTATATCCAAAACAGCCATTGCCGCAGCTATGACCCCATTCGCTGCCTTATCCACCTTCGGCCGCGAATACGAACAGGCGGTGGACCGGACGCCAAAAGCGTCGCCGCCCGCCAATTTGAAAATTACCGACGTAAAATGCGGTTATATCAGGGGCAGCCTGTTTGTGAAAATATATACCAACCAGGACATCTGGGGATGCGGTGAAGGCGTTGATGCCGTTCCGGGTACCTATCATCTTGTAAAGAATTTCGGGCAACGTATCAAAGGCAAGAGCCCCTTGAATGTACACCGCCTGTTTGAAGATATTCGCAAGTCAGGTTTCTTCCAGGGGGCACAATCGGGCATGTATGTGGCGGTTTTGTCGGCCATCGAAACCGCCTTGTGGGACCTTGCCGGCAAAGCCTTGCAGTTACCCGTTTACCAGTTATTGGGCGGTAAGTTCCGCGATAAAGTGCGTGTGTATTGCGATACTGCATTGTACCAGCGCAATCTTCCGCAGCCGAAAGATTTTGCCGAAGCAGCGCTTGCCTCCAAAAAAATGGGTTTCAATGCCATCAAGTTCGATCTCGATCAGGCAAATGATCCCAATAAATATGATTACTATAACTGGACGGCCAGTGCCGCCGAGTTACAGCGGATGTACGATCAGCTGGCCGCAGCGCGGGAAGCGGTTGGGCCCAATATCGATATCTGTGCAGATATGCACGGGCGTTATGATGCGGTAACCGCGCAGGCGGTTGCGAAGAAAGTAGAGGGGTTGAACCTGATGTGGCTGGAAGAACCGATACCTGCTGAAAATGTAGAAGCGTATAAACTGATCACCGAATCGACCAGTACGCCCATTTGCGCCGGCGAAAATCATTACCTCGCTTATGGTTTCAGGAGAATGCTGGAAATTGGTGCGGTAGATATCGTAATGCCCGATCTGCAAAAATGCGGTGGGCTGGGCGAGGGGCAGCGCATTGCCAACCTTGCCAATTTGTATTACGTGCCATTTGCACCGCATATGGTGGCTTCATTCCTTGGCGCCATGGCGTCGGCGCATGTTTGTGCTTCCGTGCCCAATTTTATGATCCTCGAATGGCAGTCGTATTTCCATACGCAACCCATGTTCAAAGAGATCGTTTCCTATGATGGCGAATGGGTGAATAACAGTTTTATCACGGTTAGCGACAAACCGGGTATCGGCGTTGAGATCAATGAAGCCGGGATGAAAAAATATGCCATCCCGGGGATTCCATTTTTTGAATAACCGCATAAGGTTAAAGGCAAAACCTTACTGCCGGCATGCGGCCGCAAAACGCGGAACGCAGGTAAAGCTGAATAACCGTGAACCTGCGTTCAGCGTTAAGCCTTCAGCCTTCAGTGTTCAGCTTTAAGCGTTTAGCGTTCCCCCTTCAGCTATACGTATTTACCCCAGGTAATACAGGAAATCATGTATTCATTACCGTGATTTGCCGGGAAGAGTTTCCAAATAAAAAATAAAAGTCCCTGTTTGGGAACATTCTCGCATTGAAAACAGGCACTGATCTTCCTCATGAAATTTTAATACCCCCACTAAGTGTTTTTTCACCAGCCTGTAACTGAGCTAATTACAACCTGAGTTTGAAAAGAAATAAGGTAAATGGCATTTAGTTTCACGCCGTGCCAAAAACAGGTATGGCGTTGGAAATACCTGTATCGAAATTATCAAACACAAAAAAGTTACCTTATGAAACAGCTCTACTCTTTAATCACCATCCTTTTCATCTCAATCGCTGCTGCACAGGCAAAGAC
>CBIHPC010000368.1:0-5715 GCA_966211305.1 uncultured Niastella sp. | reverse complement strand
TTTTGCTGGAACCGGTTCTGCGCAATCCACTCCATGGTGTGTATCTCGAAAGGTACATTCACCACCGATTTGCTCAGTTCCAGTAATGGATTGTTAACGGCCATGGTAATTCTTAACAGGGTCCAATAATAAATATTTTTTACGGCATTAACCTATTCGCTGATCAATAAACTATTGGCAACTTTTAAACTTACGACCACCATTCTTTTCGCTTTCAATTGCAAAGTGTAGTTTTTGTCGTAGGCTTCCACTTCTTTTACTTTAATGGGGTCGCCGAGGGAGAGACCGATCCTGTCGAGATAGTTGAGAAAGGCCGAAGAGTGATCGGTAACGCCGGTGAACCTGCCCTGGCTGCCGGGCGGCAACGAGGCCAGCAATACCGATTTGCTGACGACAAATACGCCTTTGGCATCGGGAATAGGATCGCCGTGCGGATCGGTTTTGGGAAAATCGAGGTAAGCATCGAGTTTGTCGATCAGCTCCTGGCTATGGATATGCTCCAACTGCTCCGCAATTTCATGCACCTGGTGCCATTTGAAACCCAGTTTGTCTACCAGGAACACTTCCCACAGGCGGTGTTTGCGAATGATGCCGATGGCCGACAGCCTGCCTTTTTCAGTGAGCTTAAAACCTTTTGATTTCTGGTAGGTGATCAGTTTCCTGTTGCTCATCTTTTTCAGCATATCGGTAACCGATGCCATGTGGATGCCTAAAACCTGTGCAAGGGCCGAGGTGGCAACCATGTCGTCGCTGGCCTCCTGCAATTTGAATATTGCCTTCAGATAGTTTTCTTCTGCAGATGAATGCACGTTCGGTCAATTTCCGGCAAATTAGGGATTTACGTTTAAAGATGGGGTTTTGACGGAATCGCCCCTTCAGATTGTCGCAACAAACCCCTTATGAATTGTTTATAATCAGTAGGTTTGTTGTGTCAATAAAATGATCAAAACATAAACTAATGTATATGCGTTCACTGGTATCATTTATGCACGTTTCGCTGGATGGTTTTGTATGCGGTCCCAAAGGTGAAATGGACTGGATAAAAGTAGATGATGAGATCTTTGACTATGCCGGTAATCGCACCAGTAAAAGCGATACCGCGTTGTATGGCCGTGTAACCTGGGAAATGATGGATGCCTACTGGCCAACCGCTGCCGACAAGCCCAATCCCTCCAAACACGATATCGAACATTCCAGGTGGTATATGCAGGTAGATAAGGTTATTCTTTCAAAAAGCATGAAGGGAAAACAACTGCCCAATACGGTTATCATCAGCGACGATATCGAGCACCGGATAAAAGCGTTGAAACAGCAGGCTGGAAAAGAGATCATTATTTTCGGCAGTCCCGGCGCAACCCATTCGTTGACACAGTTGGGATTGATAGACGAGTTCTGGATCTTTGTAAACCCGATTTTGATTGGGAAAGGCACGCCGTTGTTTAAGAATGTGCCAGAGGTGACGAAACTGGAATTGGTGGAAAGCAAGCAATTTGCGTGTGGGGTGGTTTGTTTGCATTATAAGAAGAGCTAAAAGCCTAAAGTTAAAAGCCTAAAGCTGAAGGCTAAAAGCATTGTTTATTGTATTTGCTTTGGGCTTTTAGCTTTCTGCTTTTATCCCAATATTATATCCACTTACCCAGTCGTCTCAAACTTTCAATGTTATATACCGGCGCAAACACATCAACGAACGGCATTGCCGCTTTCATGCCGGCCACCTCGGGTCGCCAGCCGGTATAACCGGCCAGCGGGTTTAACCAGATCACCTTTTTGGCTTTCATGTGTATCTGGTGCATGCTTTGTTTCAGCAGATCGATATTACCGGTATCCCAGCCATCGCTACAAATGATCACGATCGTTTTGGAGTCGATCAGTTTGTGGCTATAATCATTTACAAACGTGTTAAGCGACTCACCGATGCGGGTGCCGCTGCTCCAGCCTTCATTATCCACACTCAGCCATTCAAGCGCTTCAGCAAAATTTTTTTGTTTTAACATGGGGGTTAACCGTTGCAGCGACGTGCTGAAGGTGAATGTTTCCATGCGCTGGTATACCTGTTGAAAAGCGTACATGAACTGGAGCAGAAAAGCGGAATACAATTCCATGGATTTGCTTACATCGCAAAGTATCAGCAGTTTCACGCGGTTGCGTTTGGGGCGGCGATGCATAATATCGATCAGTTCACCGCCGCGGCGCAGGTTTTTACGCAACGTTTGCCGCAGATCGGGCAGGTTGATCTTGTTCGTTACTTCGTACCGGCGGTTGGCTTTGGCGGCCAGTCTGCGCGCAAGGCTGCGAATACACTTCATCAAGTCCGCTACTTCATTGTCGGGAACGGCAGAAAAGTCTTTTTGCGAAAGGGATTCCTTCACACTATATGCGGCCGTTTTCTCGGTTTCTTTTTTCTGGTTGCCTTTCAGCCAGGCGCTGAGCGACGCAAATTGTGCCTGGGGCGTGGGTTGTTTTTTCTTTGCAGTCGCTTTCTTTTTTGCATCCAGTTGTTTATCGAGCCGTTTCCAGTACTGTTGGAAATGTTCATCAAATTCATCGAGGTTGGTTTTGCTTCGGCAAATGATCATTTTCAACAAAAGGAAGAACGATTCATGGCTGGTAAAGTCAAATTGCTGCAGCGATTGCAGGATCATCGTTTCTTCTTCTATACCTGCGGTAAAACCGTGTTGGCGGAGGAACCGGCAGAATTGAACGATGTTTTGTGGTAATGAGGTTAACCTTGTAAGCATTGAGTTGTTCAGTTCTAAGTTCTTAGTTTTTAGTTCTTTTATCCGGAACTTAAAAAGTAACTGCAGGCTTCGCTCTAAGCGCAGTTTTTATATTTGCTTTTGGCTTTCTGCTTTGGCCTTTCGGGTTGCTGTTTACGTCCCCGGCTAAATTTTCGAAATAATTCCCGTTCTTTCAAGGAGCTCATTAATAGATAGCTGCACCTGCCTCGTGTCCTGCCATTCTTTCAATACCACACCCAGTGTTTGTTCAATGATGGTTTTATCCAGGTGATCTATATGCAGGGCCGATAACGCCATGGCCCAGTCGATGGTTTCGGCCAGTCCGGGTGTTTTCTCCAGTTTCATTTTGCGCAGCTCCTGCATAAACCGGGTGATCTGTTCGCTGAGTATTGCATCGATGCCCGGTACTTTATTTTTTACGATCAGCCATTCTTTATCGAAATCAGGATAATCGATATATAAGTACAAACATCGCCGACGCAAGGCTTCGCTTAATTCGCGGGTGCGATTGCCGGTGAGAATTACCTGTGGAATATAGGTGGCTGTGATGGTGCCAATTTCCGGAATGGTGATCTGCCAGTCGCTGAGCACTTCCAGCAGAAAGCTCTCGAACTCTTCATCGCTCCGGTCTATCTCATCTATCAGCAGCACCGGTTTTTGAGAATGCGTGATGGCCTGTAACAGCGGGCGTTTCATCAGAAAAGGTTCGCTGAAGATGGTGCGTTCCTTTTCATCGATGGTATGCGTGTCGTGCTCGGTCATTTTTAAGTGAAGCAGCTGGCGCTGGTAGTTCCATTCGTACAGGGCATGGGTAGCATCGAGCCCCTCGTAACATTGCAGCCTGATAAGATCGGTTTTTAAGGCATTGGCCATCACTTTCGCGATCTCCGTTTTGCCCACACCGGCCGGCCCTTCAATAAGCAGGGGTTTGTTCAACTGAAGGGAAAGAAATACAGACATGGCAACGGATTTGTCTGTAATGTAACCCTGCTGCTGAAGCATGGTTTGAATATCGTGAAGCTGGGGAATCAAATTCAATAGTTTGTTGTTTATAGTTTGTAGTTTGTGGTTGCTGCCGCGCTTTGATCTCTATCATTAACTGGAAATTCCCGGAAACCCGGAAAGTATGGTTGCCTGAAATTTATCAGCACTCCTGAATAAAAGAACCACAAACCATAAACAACAAACCACAAACTGGTACTTAATACTTACTTACTTACTTCACTAATAACAAAGCCTTCCTAAGAAACACCTTCGCCAAATGCCGTCGATAGGTTATTGATGCATAATGATCGCCCAATACATCTACATTTTGCAGGGCGGCGTTTACCGCAGCAGTAATGTTCTCTTCATTCACCGGTTTTCCGGCGAGCGCCTGTTCGGCCTCGTTATCGCGAAACGCATTTTCAGCCACGCCGGTAAATGCGATATGGGTTCTGCCATCGGCAAAACGAATGACCGCACAACCCACCAGCGCAAACCGGGAAGCGGGTTGCGAAAATTTTTGATAGGTGCTTTTAGCGCCATCAGCCGGCATGGGAATGCGCACCGCGGTAATGATCTCATTTGGCCCGAGCAGGGTAGTGAACAGCCCGGTAAAAAAATCGGTTGCCTTTATCCGCCGGCTCCCGTTGCTGCCCTGTACTTCAATGGTTGCATCGGCTGCCAGCACCAGTGCGGGCCAGTCGGCTGCCGGGTCGGCATGCGCCAGGCTGCCGCCGATGGTGCCATGATTGCGCACCTGTACATTGCCGATCATGGAAGCGCCTTCGGTAAAAAAGGGCAGGTGCGTTCTGATGAGGTTATGATACATGATATCGGCGTGGGTGGCCGCCGCGCCGATCACGATCTCGCCATCTTCTTCCTTCAGATCTTTCAAAGCGGCGATGCCGCCAATATCTACCAGTTTGGCCGGACGGCTCAATCGCAATTTCATGGCCGGTATCAGGCTGTGGCCACCGGCCAGTATTTTGGTATCATCGTTTGACAGGGCGGCGATGGCCTCATCAACTGTTTTTACTTTTTCGTATTCGAATACTGCTGGGATCATAATACCAATTTGATAATGTGATAATTCGATAATGTGATAATGGAGGGCAACCAGTTAACTCGTTAACTAGTCAACTCGTTAACTAGTCAACTTGTTAACTCGTCAACCTATCAACTATTCCTGCATCGCGTGCCACACCCGCTCCGAAGTGAGCGGCATCCTGATATCCTTCACCTTGTGGCCGCCGCTCCAGAGTGCGTCAATAACGGCATTCACAATGGCCGGGGCGGCGCCGATAGTACCCGCTTCGCCGGCGCCTTTTACGCCCAGCGGGTTGTGCGGACAAGGCGTTACCTGGTTGCCCGTTTCAAACATCGGCAGGTCATCGGCCCGGGGCATACAATAATCCATATACGAAGCATTGGTAAGCTGTCCGTTCTCATCGTATTCGGCGCCCTCGAACAGCGCCTGGCCAATACCCTGTACCAGTCCGCCATGGATCTGTCCTTCCACGATCATGGGGTTGATCACATTGCCCACATCATCAACCGCAACAAAACGTTTCAATTCTACTTTACCGGTTTCCTTATCTACTTCCACTACCGCTATATGACAACCGAACGGGTAAGTGAAATTGGCCGGATCATAAAAGCTGCTGAAATCGAGACCCGGCTCCAGGTCTTTCGGATACACATGCGGAACATAAGCGGTGAGCGCTATTTCACCAAAACCTACTGATTTGTCGGTTCCTTTAACAGTGAACCTGCCCGATACGAATTCCATATCATCGGGGCTTGCCTCGAGTTTATGGGCGGCTATTTTCTTTCCCTTTTCTATTATCTTCTCAATACTTTTTACAATGGCGCTGCCGCCAACAGCCAAACTGCGCGAACCATAGGTTCCCATGCCAAAGGCAACGGCTTCGCTATCGCCATGCACTACTTCCACATCTTCGAGGTTGATGCCCAATTTATCGGCCACTACCTG
>CBIHPC010000367.1:0-5729 GCA_966211305.1 uncultured Niastella sp. | reverse complement strand
AGTTAACGAGTTGACGAGGGGCTGTTCAAAAGGTCAGTATCACCGGATTTATAACGTGAAAAGCCATTGATTATCACTACTTGTTTTTCAGGTTATATAAAAGAGGTATAACGTAAGAAGAGCATTATTTTCCGTTTTCCGGGTATTATTGAACTGAACTATATTTTTATATAGCAATTAAAGCTTGAAGACACTTGTGAACTTGTTAACCTGTTAACCCGTCAACTATTTCTTACCTCTTACTTCGCAACCTTATAATTAAAAACCCCGCTTTTTAAACGGGGCTTAGTAATATCCTAAAGGTTCAATTTAATTCTCCTCAGTATACTTTTTGAAATTATCCAAAATAGCCTGCCAGCCGGCCTGTTGCATTTCAAGTGGGTTCTCGTTCTCAGGATCAAATGTTTCGGTTACTTTGGTTTCGTTGCCTTTGCCTGCAAATTTGATCTCCACCCTGCGGCCATCGCTCATTGTATATTCAATCAGTTCATTTGTTTTTACTTCGTCATACACACCTTCAAAATCAAAACCAAAGCTGCCGTCCTTAGCTTCCATGCGGGTAGAGAATTTACCGCCTTTGGTTAAATCATTTTCAGCTTTGGGTGCATGCCAGTCGGGAGAAGGAGAACACCATTTTGTTATATGCTCAGGCAATGACCAGAATTTCCAAACTTTTTCAACAGGAGCATTAATTGTGCTTTCTACTGTGAGTCTTGTTACATTAGTTGTTGACATTTTTTTGTTTTTTTATTAGTTAATAAGATATGATCGATTGACAACACAAACTTACGCCAGGTTTACACAACACCTGATGGGCGAAAGGGACAATTAAGGGGGTAATTCACGACTTATTGTGTTTCACCCACACGCATGACGAATTTTAGCCATAAACAAGGTAATTTAGCATGTTCAATTCAATACTACCCATTACTAAAAATAACGAATGCTATGTCTGCCACTCACTCACACCAATGCAGCTGTGCGGTTTGCCATGATAATGAAATAAGCCGTGCAGAAAAAGAACTGCATATAGAAGTCTCCGAAAACAGCCGCCGTGAATTCATAAAAAAAGCAGGCCGCTTTGGCTTAGGCCTCGGCATCGGGGGCGGACTGATAACCACGCCGCTCGCTGCCGCTGCATTACACGATGAAGACGCTACGTATAAAGCCAACCACATGCAACGTAACAAAGCCGTGCAAAATGGTAAAGCGTCCATGCTTACTTTATTACATACTGCCGACATTCATTCGCAGGTGATGACGCACGATGAATTCTTTATCGAGAACGGGAAACCGGTCTTTAAAAAACGGGGCGGACTGGCCAGCCTGAAAACAATGATCAATACATTGCGCAATCAAAATGCGGTGAATACGCTGGTCATCGATGGCGGTGATTGTTTTCAGGGCAGCGGTATTGCCGCCCTGAGCGAAGGCAGGGCCATTGTACCATTGATGAACAATATTGGTTACGACATTATGCTGCCGGGCAACTGGGAAGTGGTTTATGGCAAGGAAATGATGATGCAGGACATGTTTGGTTACAACGCATTGAAAGTGTGCGCCAACATGTATCACGATACCAGTGATGAAATGAAAGGCGATCTCATCTTTCCACCCTACTTCGTAAAACATATTGCCGGCATCAAGATAGGATTCATCGGGTACAATGATCCACTTACGCCAAAACGGCAATCGCCCGCCTATTGCGAAGGCATTAAATTCACGCCGCCTGAAAATAATGTAGCCAAGTACATTAAGATCCTGAAGGAGTATGAAAAATGCCAGTTGGTTTTCCTGCTTACGCATATGGGCCTCGCGCAGCAATTTGGCCTCTCGAATATGGAGCAGATAAAAGGAGTCGATTATATTCTCGGCGCCGATACCCACGAACGGCTGCGAAAACCGGTACAGGGCAAATATGCAAAAGTAACCGAACCGGGCGCCTTTGGTTCCTTTATTGCCAAACTGGATATCGTTATGGAAAACGGCGTTATCAAAGACCAGGTATATCAACTGCTCGATGTCGATCCTGAGCAATACAAAGAGGATGAAGAAATGAAACGCCTTATTGCTAAAGCAAAAGAACCTTATAAAAAAGAACTGAGCCGGGTAATAGGGAAAACAAAACTGCCGCTGGTAAGGTATTATGTAATTGAATCGCCTATGGATAATTTCATTACCGATGCCATCATGTGGAAGTTCAAACCCGATATTGCGCTGAGCAATGGTTTCCGGTTTTGTCCGCCCCTGCTACCCGACCCCGCCACCGGCATGGCCGACATTACCGTGGATTATTTATGGAGCATGCTGCCGGTTGACAGCGAAGCGAAAAAAGGTTCTATTTCGGGCAAACAATTATGGCAATGGATGGAAACGGAACTGGAGAATGCCTTTGCCAAAGACCCTGCGAAACGGCTTGGCGGCTGGGTGGTGCGGTTCAAAGGCATGGAGGTGAATTTTACCCTGGGTAACGATGCGGGCAAAAGAGTGAATTATATCAAAGTGGCCGGCCAGCCCATTGACCTGAACCGGGAATACAGTTTTATTGCCTGTGAACGCGAAGGCGACCCCGACACCACCATTTGCCGGGTGCAGGGCGTTAAACAACCCAAACTGCTGGGGTATACCATGCATAAGGTCATTGAAGAATACCTGGCAGTGCACTCGCCTATTGCACCTGTAATTGAAGGAAGATGCACGGCCACCGATGCGCCTGCTACCCTGCTTACCCAGGTAACGGGTTTGGGTTATGAGTTCAGGTAAAGCTACTACCCTCCCACTCACCACCTGCCTTTCTTTGCTTTGCTGTAAATAAAATGGAGGAATGTATCTTTCGACAACATTCCTCCAGGTTCCAATCTTTTTATTCGAGCGTTAAGGAGCTGATTAACCTTTTAATTGTTGTTGCTTTTTCAGGAAAGCTGCGAGGGCCTTGATACTATCGGAGTCGATATAGTCAACACCTAATTTAAGTACTTCGGTCCAGGCATCATCGAAATCAGGTACATTCCATAAACGTACCAGCTTTCCCAGGCTATGAGCTTTATCGATGTTCTTTTGCAGTCTTTCCAGGTCTTTTGCCGGTATAGGACCGTTTCCTTTCCATTTTGAATAGTTGATGAAGTTATCGCTCAGCATGGCTATGCGCGATAACGCTTCCTTTGAGTAACGACTGCTTAACAGGCCATCGAACACTACAAATGAAGGATATGAGATATAAGTATTAGGGTAAGGTTTGTTACCGCTGATCAAAACTTTAAACTTCGGTGAACGGGTAAGTTCGGGATACTTCTGTAAAAGATCGATCACTTTGTTCAATGCAGGAATTGCTTCAGATTTAATATCCAGCATCAATACCAGCGAGCGTGAAGTATCGGCATAAGGATAGCCCTTATTGGCCTGAAGATATCCCTGAATAGGTTTCAGGTATAACTCTTCCAACGTCCGGTGCTGGGGAATATCCCGCTCGGTATGGGCTACCAGTAACTCATCATTTGCCAACCTTACATCCACTTCAACGCTACCAAATTGCAGATTGTAGGCCGAGAAGAGCGGGGCCGCCTGCTGGTAATCATTGTGCGAGTGCGCATTGTTTGTTGAATAAGACCTGGGTTGAGCAAAGGCTGCCGAGCATGAAAAAGCAGCAGCTAAAAACATAATCTTTCGCATAAAAATTGGATTGGATCTTTTTTGCAGGGTTAACAATTAATGTCCATCTGGCAATTCGGATACTTCCTGCAATCGGAGTGAAAACGATACTAGTGTGACGCAATATTACAAATTAAATGTCATTCACACATCTAAAACAAAAACAATACCACATACAAAAAAATTACTTTTTCAGGCAACCTTTCTGTTTAATAATTCATCCCGTTATAAATCCGGAAAATGCTTACCAATAAACGAAAACCGGTAAAAAATATTGCCAAATGTACGGTTATACCCCAGTGCTTGTGAAACATCCTGAGGCACAGGCAACAATGCATATTAACCGTGTATTAACACTTGTATAGAAGCTTGTAGGTGGATAAAATGATGTTTAGTTGCTGATCGTTCCCAGGTAAACGCTGGCCGATTGCCGGCTTCTGTCTGCAGCAACAAATGCTACATAAATGTGATAGGTTCTTTCAGGGATAGCAGGCGGTATATAAAGTGTATCTGAACCATGGTATCTGAACTGGCCGGTGATATTATAATTTGCCACGCCATTTTCCGTATCATATACCAGCATCATTATCTGATCATACGCTTCTTCATACTTTTTGCCAACAGTATCCCAGGTAATTTGCAATTCATCAGGTGCGGTTTTTGCCGCCTTTATATTTGCCGGCAAGGGCAGATCACCATAACTTACCTGTACCAACGCCGGATCAATAATCATATTCTTACCATCAACCACAAATGCATTTTTTAAAAGACATGATTTGGCGGCCAAAAATCCTTCCACGGTTGAACTGTAACCCTTGTAACCCGCCCGCACAAATTCAGTTACAGGCTGCAGCCAACGATGCGCCATGCCGAATTTATTACGGTTCTGCCGCTCCATCTCATGCACTGGAATTGTACGCTTGTGATACAGCGCTTTCATATAAGGTATCCCTTTCCAGGAGGAACCTATTACTGTTCCTACTTTGCCTTTGAAGTTACCATTTATGCCATCAGAATAAGTTGCCATAACGGTTGATTTAATGGTGATTGATTCGTAACACAATATATACTAATCCAATATAAATACAAATTAATTTAATACTTAGCGTACATCAAACACACACAAAACGCAGAAAATGCCTGGGCTTTGTCTGGGCTTGGTCTGCGGTTGGTCTGCGTTTGGTGTGGGGTTGAGTGCTTTGAAACCACCACCAGGGTACAATCATTCCCCGTACAGCCATAAATAGAAAGACGGCCCGGTTGATGGGGCGCTCGTAATTGCAAAAAGGACCGTTTAAAATTGTGAGATCTCAAATTATCCGGAGCGGCCGGCCCCTGAATGGCGCCGGATGAAAGCATTTCAGTAAATTTATTCCCGTACCAACTTTACACCTTGCATTATGAAAAAAACGATTGTCTTATCGATCATTGCTTTTGCGCTTAATCTCGGCGCCGCCTTTTCACAAAACGCTTCTTACTCCCTGTTCAATGGCAAAGACCTCAGTGGCTGGCATGTTGATGTTCCTGATATGGACAATAACCCTGCTGCCAAAAATCCTTTTATAGTAAGAGAGGGTATGCTGGTAAGCCTCGGAAACCCCAAAGGACATTTGCTTACCGATTCGGTATATAAGAATTACCGGCTGCAGGTAGAATATCGTTTTCCGGGCAAACCTGGCAATTGTGGCGTGCTTGTTCATGCATCAACGCCAAGGGCGCTGTATAAAATGTTCCCGAAATCCCTGGAAGTACAAATGATGCATGGGAATGCCGGTGACTTTTGGTGCATTCAGGAAGATATTACCGTGCCTGATATGGAAAAACGGCGTGGGCCAAAAAATGAATGGGGTGTTTCCGAAGGAAAACAACGCCGCGTAAAGAATCTTACCGACAACTCTGAAAAACCATTGGGCCAATGGAATACCATGGTCATTGAATGCAAAGACAATAACATAAAAGTATGGGTGAATAACGACCTGGTGAATGACGGCACTAATTGCACCGCCTCGCAGGGTCAGATCGCTTTACAGGCCGAAGGTTCGGAAGTTGAATTCAGAAAGATCGTGATGACGCGGTTATGA
>CBIHPC010000366.1:0-5735 GCA_966211305.1 uncultured Niastella sp. | reverse complement strand
AACCATAATCCATCAAACGTTTGGCCACATCTTCCGCTTCTATTTCCGCACTCTTTTTGAACGGACGAAGATCAACGATGAACTCATGCGCACACTCGCCGTTATGATTGGTGTAAAGGATCTCGTATTGTCCTTCAAGGCGTGAGCGCATATAGTTCGCATTCAGAATGGCGTATTCACTGGCTTTGCGAACACCTTCAGCGCCCAGCATCCTGATGTATGCATAACTGATAAGTAGGATGGAAGCCGAACCATAGGGTGCTGCACTTACTGCATGATGAACATTTACCGGTAAGCCATTGCCGATTGCCGATGTTGGATTACCGATCGAAACGTGACCGGGCAGGAATTTCGCCAGATGCGCTTTTACGCAAATGGGGCCCATGCCGGGACCGCCGCCGCCATGTGGAATGGCGAATGTTTTGTGCAGGTTCAGGTGGCAAACGTCGGCGCCTATCAGGCCCGGAGCGGTCAATCCTACCTGTGCATTCATGTTGGCGCCATCCATGTATACCTGTCCGCCATGCTGGTGAACTATCTGGGTAATTTCTTTTACCGTTTCTTCATAAATACCATACGTGCTGGGGTAGGTGATCATGATCCCTGCCAGGTCCCTGCTGTATTGTTCAGCTTTTGCTTTCAGGTCGGCCACATCTATGTACCCGTTCTCGAGTGCTTTCACCACCACTACTTTCATGCCCACCATTACGGCGCTGGCAGGGTTGGTGCCATGTGCGCTGATGGGGATAAGCATTACGTTACGGTTCGATTCCTTACGGCTGGCATGGTAGGCGCGGATCACCAGCAAACCGGCGTATTCACCCTGAGCGCCGCTGTTGGGCTGCAGGCTGCAGGCGTCAAAAGCGGTGATCTCGCACAGGTACTGGCTCAGTTCATCGGTGATCTGTTTGTAACCTTCCGTTTGGTTAACCGGTGCAAACGGGTGCATCCTGCTCCAGTGTTGCCAGCTTAAAGGGATCATTTCACTGGCGGCATTCAGTTTCATGGTACAGCTGCCGAGCGAGATCATCGAAGTGTTCAATGACAGGTCGCGGTTCTCGAGCTGTTTTATATAACGCATCATTTCCGTTTCGCTGTGGTGGCTGTTGAACACCGGGTGCGTAAGGAAATGACTGGTACGGGTAAGTGCATTGGGAATATTGTACAGCACGGCATCTTCGCTAACGCCAAAACCGGCTACGTTGTGATCGTTGGGCTGATCGAGCAGCAACAATATATCCAGCACATCGCTGAGGGTAGTGGTTTCATCGAGCGAAATACCAATGAGGTTGTCGCCATAATAACGGAAGTTGATCTGTGCGTTCTCGGCTTTCTGACGAATAGTATCGGCATGCTGCACTTTAAATACGATGGTATCGAAGAAGTTCCTGTGCAGCAGTTCAAAACCTTCCGCTTCCAGTTCCCCGGCAAGTGCATTGGTGAGCACGGTTACTCTTTTGGCAATGTTCTTCAAACCATCGGGACCATGAAACACCGCATACATGGCGGCCATATTGGCCAGCAGGGCCTGGGCGGTACAAATGTTGCTGGTGGCTTTCTCACGTTTGATATGCTGTTCGCGGGTTTGCAGGGCCATGCGAAGTGCGCGGTTGTTCTGCACATCGATGCTTACGCCAATGATACGGCCGGGAATATTGCGTTTGAAATCATCTTTGGCTGAGAAGAACGCAGCATGCGGTCCGCCAAAACCCAAAGGCACGCCAAAACGTTGGGCAGAACCGAAGGCCACATCGGCGCCCAGTTCACCCGGCGGGGTCAACAGGGTAAGCGCCAGCAGGTCGGTGGCCATGGCCACACAAGCGCCTGCATTGTGTACTTTATTGATAAAGTCGCGATAGTCTTCAATGGCGCCTTTGTCGTTTGGATATTGCACCAGCGCGCCAAAGTATTGCTGATCTATTTCCGCCGTGCGGTAATCGCCAAAAACCACTTCAATGCCTACCGGCACACCGCGGGTTACCAGCACGTCTTTTGTTTGGGGGAAGGTATCGTTGTCTACAAAGAATTTCGGCCGGCTGATATGGTCATGATCTTTGTTCAGGGTGTTGAAGAACATGGTCATGGCCTCGGCGGCGGCGGTAGCTTCATCGAGCAATGAAGCGTTGGCCAGTGGTAAGGCGGTAAGGTCGCTTACCATGGTTTGAAAGTTGAGCAGGCTTTCCAGCCGGCCCTGAGAGATCTCGGCCTGGTATGGCGTGTACTGTGTATACCAGCCCGGGTTCTCAAAAATGTTCCGTAATATAACGCTGGGTGTAATGGTATCGTAATACCCCTGCCCGATATAGTTCTTGTAAACTTTATTTTTCAGGGAAATGTCCTTGATCAGCTGCAGGTACTCGTATTCGCTGATAGAGGGCGGAATGTTCAGGGCGCCTTCCATACGGATACCCGATGGAACCGATTTATCGATCAGTGCATCGAGACTGCTTTCGCCAATGGCCTTCAGCATTTGGCGGGTTTCAGATTCGGTAGGTCCAATGTGGCGACGGATGAATTCAGTGTTCTGTTGTTCAAAAAGATTCATAATCCCGTGTATGTTTGTAGTTTTTGTTTGTTGATCTGGTTCCAACAGTGGCTATTTTATGGTATAAGGCCGCAAAGTTAATATTAAACTGTCAGACTAACGCCTGTTTGGGGCCGATGGTGAATTCAATGGGGAAAAGGGCAATTTGCAAATTCGAAAACGGGCAAATCAGCAAATGGAAAGCCGGCAAAATTTCTGCATTTTATGTCATAGCCTTTTTTATAATGCATTAATAGCCAGTTCTTCAGCGTAGAAGCAGGAAGTTGGATGAAGCCTGTATTTGGGGTAGCTGAATAAGTGTAAGCCCCCAATTCCTAATTCCTGGCAACAGGAACAGGTTCGTTTTGTAAGGAAGAACCGGCCTGGCCTTCTTCTTCCGTCCGCATTTCCTCACTTGTAAGGCGGCTGCCATCGTGGCTATAGCCCGGCGGGCCAAAAAGGTATAACCATTTTTCTTTAAAGGTAAGGTCTTTACGGGCAACGTCTTTCCAGATCTGTATCCACTCGTGGAAGATGATGGTAAGCGGCGTTTCCTTTTCTATTGGTTTGGTTAAACCGTATTTGATGGGCTGGTATTCCTTCTCGGGCAGTTCGGGTTGAAAGGTGCCGAACATTTTGTCCCAGATGATGAGGAACATGCCCATGTTCTTATCGAGGTATTTTGGGTTGCTGGCATGATGCACACGGTGATGCGAGGGCGTAACCAGGAAGTATTCAAGCCAACCCATTTTATTGATCAATTTGGTATGCACAAATATGCCCCAGATCTGGGTGGCGGCATAAATGAACAAAATATCGAGCGGTTTAAAACCCATAAGGGCGAGCGGAATAAAGTACATGAACCGGTACAGCGGTTGAAATACCGAAGAGCGGAAGCCTACCGTAAAATTGAAAAGGTCTGATGAGTGATGCGTTACATGCACAGCCCAGAACAGGCGCACCTCATGATCGAAGCGGTGCAGCCAGTAGTACATAAAATCTTCCAGCAATAATAGCATTACCCAGTATACGACGGCATGGCTGAAACTGAAGATATGATGACGGTAGCAATAATCGAGGATCACCAGGCAAACCCCGCGGAACAGCAGATCGAGGGTTGCATTCAGCAGCATGAGGTATACATTGATGGCAGTATCCTTCCAGGTATATAGTTTCCGGTGATGGTAATTACTGAGTAATAGTTCCAGTCCAATGATGATCATGTAGACCGGTGTACTGATAAGTATCAATATTTGTTCAAGCAGTGCATTCATTCAGGAGGCGCAAAAATAAACTTTATGACTGAAATATCATAATGCGGCTCTATAGCTATCATGACGTACGCTTTCTGCTGTCATCCGGAAGCCCGGGGAAGGCATTTAGCGTTAACCCTTAAGCGTTCAGCTTTATTTATTTTATTGTATAACAGGTTGTATCAGCCGGCTTTATTGTTGTTTACTTTTACCCGGGTAGATTGCTCTATGTAGTACAGGTTGCCTTTTTTTATAGACGATACCTTTTTGTTTTTAATATGTTCCTGCCGCCGCATCTGTTCGCTCGTCATTCTTTGGCCGTCGTGACTCCAGCCGGGCGGACCAAAAAGATACATCAGTTTTTGTTTAAAGCCCGCATCTTTCCTGCGCATATCTTTCATGATGGCTGCCCATTCATGAAAGATGATGGCAGGAATGGAGTTATTCTCAGGCGGATGGGTAATGCCATAACGGATGGGTTCGTATTCCTGCGGCGGCAGTTCTTTTTGAAAAGTGCCGAACATTTTATCCCAGATGATAAATACGGTACCCATGTTCCTGTCGAGGTATTTGGGATTTGAACCATGATGAACCCGGTGATGCGAAGGGGTAATGAAAATGTATTCGAGCCAGCCCAGCCTTTTTACTTTTTCGGTATGCGTTAATATGGCCCATACCTGGCAAACGGAATACATAAAGAAGATATCGATGGGGCGGAACCCGGCCAGCGCAATGGGTATGAAAAATAAAAAGCTGTAAAACGGTTCCAGCACCCCGCTGCGGAAGCCAACGCTGAAATTAAAATGGGGAGATGTGTGATGATTTACATGTACCGCCCAGAAAAAACGGCACTGATGGCCCAGCCGGTGCAGCCAGTAATGCATCATATCGGTGAACAATAAAAGAATTACCCAGTAGGCTACAGAATATGACCAGCTCACCAAACTATATTGAAAGAAAAATGTTAAAACGATCAGGCCGATGCCCCGCATCAGCAGGTCGGCAAGCCCGGTGAGCAGGCTCAGGGAGAAATTTTGAATGGTATCTTTCCAGGAGTAAGCCCGCACGCCTTCCAGGTGACTGATCAACAATTCGGCCCCGATAACCAGAATATACAGCGGCGTTGAGTATAGTAAAACTATCTGATCGTATAATGCACGCATGGGAATTAAAAATCAAAAACCAAACCATTGTGTCGGGGATAGGTTAACTTGCAGGCGGAAGGCAGGCTTAAAGCCTACAGCTAAAAGTGAATACAGCCACAAGCTTCAGGCTATAAGCTGCACGCAAATACTGAATACGGCTTAAAGCAGAAGGCCATAGCTCAAAACCAAAAGCCGGGAAGGCCTCCAGATCACAAAAAAATCGTATTTGAATATATAATGGCAGCACATCGTGATAATAATGAACAGGTTGCGGGTATTGAAAACGGTAACTGGCAAAAGAAAAGCGCCGAGCACCAGAAACAATATAAGAACCTGTTGAAACGTGCAGATCGAAACAAAGTGTTGAGAAAATTGCCCGATTTGCATGAAGAGGCTTTTTCAAAGGTCGATTGCCTGCAGTGTGCGGCCTGTTGTAAGAATTATTCTCCGCGTTTCAAGACACCTGATATAAAACGTATCAGCAAACATCTTAAGATGAAGGAGAGTGCGTTTATAGATACCTATTTGCGTTTGGATGAAGAAGGCGATTACGTAGTTAAACAAACGCCTTGTGCGTTCCTGGGGGCCGATAATTATTGCAGTATTTATGACGTTCGCCCGTCAGACTGTGAACGGTTTCCGTATACCGATGAAGATGTGTTACTGAAAAGGCCGAATCTTACGTTGAAAAATGCAACATTTTGTCCGGCGGTGTATTATGTGCTGGAGATGTTGCTTACTGATAATAAATGAACTTTGGAATCTAAAGAAAGAAATTAAAATATAGGAGAAAGGCGAGTAGTAAGTAGGGAG
>CBIHPC010000365.1:0-5741 GCA_966211305.1 uncultured Niastella sp. | reverse complement strand
TCCCCTTCGGCGATCTTACGCAGGATCCTGCGCATAATTTTACCGCTTCTTGTTTTTGGCAGGCCGCTTACAAACTGTATCTTATCGGGTTTGGCAATAGCGCCAATGATCCGTGATACTGTTTTGGTGATATCCTGGCGGGCCAGCGTGTCATCGCCATGCGTTCCCTGGTATATTACGAAAGCGTAGATGCCCTGCCCTTTAATATCGTGCGGATAACCTACTACAGCGCTTTCCACAACACCCGCATGCATATTGATGGCATTCTCTACTTCGGCAGTACCGATACGGTGACCGCTTACATTCAACACATCATCAACCCGGCCGGTTATACGATAATTGCCATCCTCGTCGCGTAAACAACCGTCACCGGTAAAATATAAATTCTCGTAAGTAGCGAAATAGTTCAGCCGGCAGCGCTCATGATCGCCATAGGTAGTGCGCAGCATTCCCGGCCAGGGGAATTTGATACAAAGATTACCACTAACCGAATTGCCTGTAACCTCTTTTCCATTTTCATCTACCAGTATCGGCTGTACGCCGGGCAGCGGTAATGTGGCATGGGCCGGTTTGGCAGGAGTTACGCCGGCGAGGTTCGAAATAAGAATGCCTCCGGTTTCCGTTTGCCACCAGGTATCTACAATGGGGCATTTCTTTTTACCGATATGCTCGTCGTACCAGTGCCATGCTTCTTCATTGATAGGCTCGCCCACGGTTCCCAATACTTTCAGCGAATCGAGGCTATGCCCTTTCAGAGGATCGAGGCCAAAACCCATCAACGACCTGATGGCCGTTGGCGCGGTATACAATACATTCACATTGAATTTGTCAACTATATCCCAGAACCTGCCGGCATTGGGCCAGGTAGGAATACCTTCAAACATCAGTGAGGTGGCGCCGGCGCTTAACGGACCGTAAACGATATAACTGTGACCGGTTATCCAGCCGATATCAGCCGTGCAAAAATGCACATCGCCGGGCTGGTACTGGAACACGTTCACAAAACTGTAATTGGTATACACCATATATCCGCCGCAGGTATGTACCACTCCTTTGGGTTTACCGGTTGATCCGGAAGTGTATAATATGAACAGCATATCTTCCGCATCCATTTCTTCAGCCGCACATTCGGGGTTGCCCTGTGTTTCAACGATCCGGATCTCATCTTCCCACCACACATCGCGGCCCTTGATCATCGAAACAGGTGTACGGGTACGGGTCAATACGATCACGCGTTTCACGAACGGGCATTGTACCAGCGCATCGTCAATTACGCCTTTAAGCGGAATTTCTTTATTGCCGCGGAAGGCGCCATCGCAGGTAACAACAAATCCGGCCTTCGCATCCTGCAGGCGATCGGCAATGCTTTGTGCGCTAAATCCGCCAAATACGACGGAGTGAATAGCGCCGATACGTGCACAGGCCAACACCGCAACCGCCAGTTCGGGCACCATGCCCATATATATACAAACCCGGTCGCCTTTTTTAACGCCGTTGTTCTTTAATACGTTTGCAAATTGCATCACCTTGGTATGCAGATCGCGATAGGTCAGTACGCGGTGGTGCTCTTCGGGATCGTTTGATTCCCATATAATAGCAGGTGTATTGCCTAAAGTGTCGAGGTGACGGTCGAGACAGTTCTCTGTAATATTCAGTTTGCCGCCGGCAAACCATTTTATAGTGGGCTGTTTGAAATCCCACTCCAGCACTTTATCCCATTTTTTACGCCAGTAGAAACCGGAAGCTACTTCACCCCAAAAACCTTCGGGATCGTTAACACTCTTTTCATACGCGGCCTTGTATTGGTCTGCTGTTTTTACCTGATAAGGATATGACATAACAATCTGGTTTAACCCCTTTAAAAATTTAGGGCGTTAAAATACGAAGAAAAAGGAACAAGCATCAAGAAAAAAGGCACAGGAAACAAGGCCTTAACATTTTCAGCGCTGCTCTTATTCACAGATACAGGGCCCTGTGCTTACCACCTGTAATCATGTAATTGAAAATTATTTTTATGGCTGCCTCCTGCGCAATCGATTGATGGTTTATTATTGAGCCATTGCATATTCACGCGCACACAAAGCAACATGTACCTCGTATCCAGCGCCTGCGCCTTGAACTGTGAACTATGAACTGTGAGCTATGAACTATGAACTGTGAACCTTACACTTGTTAGTTAACAGCACAACATGTTTCTTATATTCCAAATCTTGCGGTTTCTCTCTTGTATGTTCAAACCTGTTCCTTATATTTATAGCTTAAACAGGTGAAAACCCGCTTCCCATATGACGCAAGTTTCAGCATCCAAAACTATCTGGCAGGTTATTGCTGCCTCTTCAGTAGGGACTTTGATCGAATGGTACGACTTTTACATTTTCGGTAGCCTGGCAACAGTGATTGCCGATCAGTTCTTCCCCAAAGAAAATCCAACGGCCGCTCTCTTATCAACACTGGCAACTTTTGCAGCCGGTTTTATCGTGCGCCCGTTTGGTGCATTGGTATTCGGCCGTTTAGGCGACCTTATTGGTAGGAAATATACTTTTTTGCTGACGCTGATCCTTATGGGCGGTTCTACTTTCGCCATTGGCCTGGTACCAGGATACGAAACTATCGGTTTTGCCGCCCCTCTGCTTGTACTGTTGCTTCGTCTTGTACAGGGTCTTGCGTTGGGAGGTGAATATGGCGGCGCCGCAACATATGTAGCCGAACATGCACCCGTGAACCGGCGCGGGTATTACACCAGCTGGATCCAGACAACCGCTACCCTCGGCCTTTTCTTTTCGCTGGGTGTAATATTAATAACCCGCCACTTCCTTGCACCCGATCTCGAAACTTCTATCAAACGCTTTAACGACTGGGGATGGCGCATACCCTTCTGGGTTTCCATCTTACTGGTAGGCGTATCTATATACATTCGTTTGCGAATGAACGAATCGCCTTTGTTCGCCCAGCTCAAATCGGAGGGCAAAGTTTCAAAAAACCCGTTGAAAGAAAGCTTTGGCCATAAAGCCAATCTGAAAATGGTGTTACTGGCCCTGTTTGGCGCCACCATGGGACAAGGCGTGGTTTGGTATACCGGCCAGTTTTATGCGCAGTCTTTTCTCGAAAACGTTTGCCGTGTAAATTTCGATCAGTCGCGTACGATCCTTATCTGGGGCATCCTGTTCGCCACGCCGTTCTTTGTGGTCTTTGGCGGCTGGAGCGATAAGATAGGCCGTAAATGGATCATGTTGATCGGTATGCTGGTGGCCATATGCAGCTATCAGTTTATTTTTAAACAAATGCTCACCTTAACGCAGCCAACAGGGAAAACAGAATTAACCGATCACCGGAAGTTCATCGGCGAAAGAACCGAGCTGATCCCCAAACAAAAGACAACCACCGATTCGGTTCATAAAAGCATTTGGGAAGTTCACTACAGCGATGGCGCTGTTTATCATGAAGTGAAAGTAGATACGCTCTTTAAAGACCCGGCCCGGGCCGCCGTTACAACACAATTCACGTATTACGACGAAAAAAAGGTAGATACCTGGACCTACCGTAAACTTATAGGCTGGGTGTTTGTATTAATACTGTATGTGACCATGGTGTATGGACCCATTGCGGCCTTTCTGGTGGAACTGTTCCCCACCCGCATCAGGTACACGAGCATGTCCCTGCCCTATCATATCGGGAATGGCGTGTTTGGCGGCTTAACGCCTTTCATTGCAACCCTTTTAACAACTATCAATTTATCGGATAAGTTGTCGGGCTTATGGTATACCATCATTATTGGCGCCGTGTGTTTTGTAATAGGCGCTGTTTATATCTCGAACCGCATCGATCCCGACGTTAACGATTAAATAATATTTAAAGCGAATCAAATGAATCAGGTAAAAAAATGGCTGGGAATTGTATGGATACTGCTTGGACCATTCGCTATACTCTATCTTATTAAGATAGCCGCCGTTGAAATTGGAAAAAGTCCCGATACCAATACCATTATTCAATGGTCGGTATTCGTAATTATTTTCCTGCCCATTGCCATTGGAATGGTAATTTTTGGGTATTATGCATTAAAGGGTGAGTATGACCATTTACCCGTCAGTTCGAAAGAAATTTAAGGGATAATATTACAGGCGCAACTTTTACCCGGGCTTGTACGACTTAGCCTGTTACCGGCGGGGAAATGTACCAGATAACGTAGCATTAATATAATATACATTATTGCCTGCCAATTACCCTTATTGCACAGTTTTTGTGGACTATAATGACAATTGTTAACAAAATTTAACGTTTGTCCCCTTAAAAATGAAATTCTATTTTTGCAAGGTTAATGCGAGGCATGAATAAAGAGATACAAAAAGAAAATACTGTGTCCGTTGCGAAGAGGATCGTGGCTGGTGCCATGATGCTTTTGCTAATATGGATAACCAGTATAAATTTTTTGTATTTGTCGGAAAATTTCGGGTCGGTGCTTATTACCTGCATCGATGGCGATGAAGAAACGGGGGTTGATTGCAACGGTGGTAACCCTGCCGGCCCCGATGAAAAATCGCCCGATGCGCCCATCTCCATCTCTGAAGAATTCCTGCACATTTATCACAGTCCGGTAAATCCCGACTGGATCAATATGTTCTTTCAGCATAAAGTTCACGAAGCTGAAAAACTCTGCATTTTTCATCCGGAATCCTTTTCCCCTCCTCCGGAAGTTTAACCATATCATTATTCTTTCCCTTGCAGTTAATGTTCTATCAGTTCATCCCCGCGGTGCGGGGAACGATTTGCTTGTTGATATGACTTGTACGTCTGGCTAAATAGCATTTGTTTCCAGATGCAGATCTTGTATTCAACCTGGTATCTTATTGTCAAAACCGGGCAAGCCATGTGCTTCTCATAAAAACATTTTATATGGTTAAAAAAGTAAAACAATCCGCAAGCGCCTTGCGAAATGATTTACCGTCGTCAATAGTAGTATTTCTCGTTGCGCTTCCGCTGTGTTTGGGTATTGCCCTGGCATCTGGTGCGCCTTTATTTTCAGGTATTATCGCGGGTATGGTAGGCGGTATCGTAATAGGGGCATTGAGCGGTTCGCAGTTAAGTGTTAGCGGGCCCGCAGCCGGTTTAACTGCCATTGTGATAGTGGCCATCGGTAAATTACAGGTATTTGAAGCTTTCCTGTTAGCCGTTGTGCTGGGTGGCGTATTTCAAATTATACTCGGTATCATAAAAGCCGGTATCCTCGGCGATTATATCCCTTCCAGCGTTATCAAAGGCATGCTGGCCGCCATAGGTCTTATACTGATCCTGAAACAATTCCCCCATCTGGTTGGTTATGATGCCAATCCTCCCGGTGACGAAAGTTTTAACCAGGCCGATGGCGACAATACTTTCAGCGGAGTTTACGACGCTTTACGCCATCTTCTTCCCGGAGCGCTTATCATTGGCCTTGTTTCCCTGGCCATCATGGTCGTTTGGGAAAAAATCATTGCCCCCAAAGCCAGGATCCTGCAACTGATCCCCGCCCCCTTACTCGTAGTATTGGTTGCGGTAATAATAAATGAAACATTTAAAACATCTGCAGCCGGGTTTGCCATTAAAGAATCGCACCTGGTTAAGATTCCGGTAGCTACGTCTCTGGAAGGGTTCCTTTCATTCTTTACCCGCCCCGACTTCAGCTATATCACGAATCCGGTAGTATGGACCACCGCTTTAACTATTGCCATAGTGGCCAGCCTTGAAACCTTACTGAACATTGAAGC
>CBIHPC010000364.1:0-5750 GCA_966211305.1 uncultured Niastella sp. | reverse complement strand
TACGGCAAACAATTACTTGGACAAAAAAATTGAACTTTGTCCTAACGCATTAATCTGAATTATTATGGCGCATCAGCCGTCGAAACCTGAAATTGTTTACTCCTGCTACTACGAGGCGAGTCGCGGGGGTGAACAATTTATTCAGGACCACGTATTCAGTTATCACATTTCTGGTACATTGGTGGTGAATGATGGAAACAAAGAACACGTTTTCAAAGAAGGCGATTTCAGATTTGTAAAAAGAAATCAGCTGGCGAAATTCCTGAAACAACCGCCGCCCGGTGGTGAGTTCAGAACCCTGTCTATTATGCTCGACCAGGAAACCCTGAAGAGCCTGAGCATTGAGCATGGTTATATCGCACATAAAACACTTGATTCGCCAAATTTTGTGGTACTGAAACCCGATCCCTTGTATAAAAGCTTTATGGATTCCATTCTTCCATATGGCAACCTGTCGCCCGACGAGAATAAAGCGTTATTATCCTTAAAGGTAAAAGAGGCGGTGTTATTGCTGCTGCGCAACGAACCTTCTTTAAAAGATATCCTGTTCGATTTTACCGAGCCGGGCAAGATCGACCTGGAAGCGTTTATGTTACAGCATTATCAATTCAATGTAGGGTTGAACCGGTTTGCCTATTTAACCGGAAGAAGTCTGGCAACCTTTAAGCGTGACTTTGAAAAAACATTTCATACCTCGCCGGGCAACTGGTTATTGCAAAAACGGCTGGAGGAGGCATATTATCTTATCAAGCAAAAAGGAAACAAACCCTCTGATGTATACCTCGAGGTAGGCTTTGAGGACCTGTCGCATTTTTCATATGCATTTAAAAATGCCTATGGGGTAGCGCCTTCAAAGATATAGGGAAGCTTTAACGTTCCTTTACATACCAACACCGGCCTGATACGCCTTTTATAAAAGATTAGTCCCCCCAGTTATCCGGGAGGACTTTTTTTTATGCATAAAACAGGTTATTAATCAAAGCTCGATACACGTAGTTTCTTTCCCTTATCGGTAAAGGAATTTCCTTTTTCATTGAGGGTGCGTTGCTGTGTTTGCTCATCGTGCATCAGTTTATCCATATATGCTTTTACAACGGCAGGGGAGGCGGTAACCGGTTTGCCATTGAGAATGGCTTCAGTGGCGTAGGAGTGCAGCAGGCTTTCGTATTGTTGTATAAACAGGTCGTGAGTGGCAAACATATCGCAGCCAAGTACTTTGTTGCCTGAAACTACTACTACACCGATGACTGAAGCGTCCGACGCAAATTTCGTTTTAAAGAATGTCAGGTATTTATTCAGCTTTTGGGTGAACTCGGCTGAGTTGGTCAATGCCGTATATGTTTTTGTGCTGGTGGTGGTTTTGTTACTTGAATTAATTTCATCCACCTTCTGCCATACCTTGCTTTGGTCCTTTTCTTTTTCCACCACTTTTCTCAGGCCCATACTGCCCTTGTTATAATAGCCATTGAACGTGGCCGGCGCGGCTGCCCGGCTTTGAGCGGCGGGTGCGTAATTGCGGTTTGAATAATGAGCGCTGCTACTGCCCGATGACCAGCGGCCTGCTTCAACGCAAAATACGGGCAGGTCTTTCTTGCCGCTTTTGGGGTTAAGCAGCAGGTCTTTGTTGATGATCCTGTCCTGCTTACCGCCTTTAACCACATCGCCGGTTATAACTATAATGGTATCGTTTGAAACGTTTTCGATCTTGAGGGAATTTACTTCGCCGCTATTGCTGTTCTCGGTGATCTTCACCTTGTTCTTTGCAATGGCTTCCTGCAGGGGCATGTACCTGCCGATGCCTTTGAATTGATTGGTAAAGCTTTGTTTGGCATGAATGGGATACAGTCGAAGGCTTTGGTAAGTATAGTTTTGTGCAGAGGGAACTGTTTCCAGGTAATTAACCTGCAGGTTCTTGTAGGTGTATTGCGAAAAGGCAATACAGGGCTGGGCCAGTAAAATGGCCAGGTAAAGCTGTTTCATATTTCAGGAGGTTTGTTATAGGATGCCCGGCCGGCGGGCACTGCATAAAAGAAGCCGTAAATATTTTGTTAAAGGGTTTGGTTTCGTAATTATACGATGATTGTAAGTCGCGTAGAGTAAGAAATTACAGGTGTAAAAATTTACTATAAAGAAAGAGTAGAAATGCATTACAGTTGGAATGTAATTTGTATAGTAAGGTGCAGGATATTCAAAGGATATTGGATTTAACCGGGGGCGTTATTTTTATCAGCCCCCTCTTTTAAAACTCATTATCCTTTCAAAATATATACAGCTTACTTCCTGAATCCGTACCCGCATCATGCATACACCCTGGTTAACTTAATGTATGATGTAAGAACCATTTTTTATTAAGGTAATTCTTAAGGCAACATGGGATCTATTCCCATGAACTTGCATTTTAGTATATCCTCACTCTAAACAATCCCCGCAGCGGAATTGCCATATTATTTAACCGCTCCTACAGAAATGCCCTTATTGTAATAAAAATAAAAGGGCTTCGGCACACCGGCCGCTGTTGATTAAATAATTTAGGTGTAGTTGTTTTCATAACGGTTAAACCTAAACCATGGCTTATTTTATCGTAACAGTGAAGGAGAGTAAAACAGGCGCCAAACGGCGAAGAAAGCTGGTGGTTACTTCAAAAACCAAACCCGAGGCAATGATCTCTATTCAGGACATGTGCCGGGGTACGGGGTTTACACCCGATTATAAAACGGTAAGTGAGATCAGCTGTAACCGGTATTTTAAAATTGTAGGAACGTTGCTGGGGAGAACTATCAATGGACCCGCTGCTTGAAAGTTATGCAAAATAATAAAGGCTCCTTACGAGCCTTTATTGAAGT
Source organism: uncultured Niastella sp. (assembly GCA_966211305.1). Taxonomy (GTDB): domain Bacteria; phylum Bacteroidota; class Bacteroidia; order Chitinophagales; family Chitinophagaceae; genus Niastella. The sequence goes on along the minus strand of CBIHPC010000364.1, from coordinate 2,907 downwards.
TGAATAATCTTTACGAAATAGTCCCACTTGATCTTCGATAACTAATTGGTCACAAAAGAAAGTCCCGTTTCGGGTTAACCGAAACGGGACTCAACATATATCCAATCCGATTACTTCTTCCCCGGGTATACCTTCAATGCTTCCCTTAAACAATCCATCGCATCGTTGAGGTCATTTACATTCAATACATAGGCTAACCGAACTTCGTCTTTGCCCAGTCCCGGTGTTCCATAAAAACCTGTTGCGGGGGCAAGCATCACCGTTTGCCCGTTCCACGAAAACGATTCCAGCAGCCACTGGCAGAATTTATCGGCATCATCGATGGGTAAACGCGCTATGGCATAAAAAGCGCCACCGGGGTTGGGGCAGGTAACCCCTTCCATTTCATTCAACCGTTTAACCAGTACATCGCGGCGTTTTTTGTATTCCGCTTTTGTTGCATCGAAATAATTGTCGGGCAGGTCAACCGCTGCTTCGCCCAGTATCTGTGCAAATGAAGGCGGGCTCAGCCTGGCCTGTGCAAATTTCAATACGCTATCGAGCACCTGTTGGTTCTTTGTTACCAGGGCGCCAATACGGCCGCCACAGGCACTGTATCTTTTTGAAATGGTATCCATCAGTACAACATGGTCTTCGATGCCCGCCAGTTGCATGGCGCTGATGGGCTCGCCGCTATAGCAAAACTCGCGGTACGCTTCATCGGAGAACAGGTACAGGTTGTGTTTTTGAACGATCTGTTTCAGCGTTTCCATTTCTTCCCGGCTATATAAATAACCGGTAGGGTTATTGGGATTGCAAATGAGGATCGCTTTGGTTCGTGGAGTGACCAGTTCCTCGAAGGCGGAAATAGGCGGCAACGCAAAACCACTTTCAATATGTGAGGTCACCGGCACTACCTTAACGCCGGCAGCAACGGCAAAACCATTATAATTGGCATAAAAAGGCTCGGGTATAATAACTTCATCTCCCGCATCGAGGCAGGCCATAAAGCCAAATAATATGGCCTCGGAACCACCGGTGGTTACTATGATCTGGGTATGATCTACTTCAATACCCGACTTTTTGTAATACTGAACGAGTTTACGGCGATAACTTTCATTCCCTGCGCTGTGACTGTATTCAAGCACCTTGAAATCGGCATGACGCACGGCATTCAGAATTGGCTCAGGCGTTTCAATATCGGGTTGGCCGATATTAAGATGATATACCTTGAACCCCTTCTTTTTGGCGGCTTCAGCATAAGGCACCAGCTTACGAATAGGTGATGGCGGCATCAACTGGCCGCGACTACTAAGTGTTAGCATTTCGCAAATATAGGGTACTGGTTTTATGTTCTAAATGCTTTGTTTCTGATTGAGAATGTGGTATTTACATAAAATACTGTTCTGGTAGACTGGTTTGTTTAAGGGTACATGAAAGTCAATAGTTTATAACCAGCAAAACAATGCATAAACAACAACGGGTTAAAAAAAAAATCCTCACAGCTTTCGCCGTGAGGACCATTATTTTCATTGATTATTACTTCAGATCGTGTGGGATTATCCTTTTTTGTTACCTTTTTCTTTTTCGAATTTGGCATAATCCTCAGCATTCAGCACTTCACCAGTAATTTTCAATTCCATAGGCTGATCTACCCCGGCTACTTTTATATATATTATCTTATTGAAGGGGCCGGCGGCCGCCGCATTGAAACCAGCAGTGATCTTGTCTTCTTTACCTTTCCCTACAGGAGCTTCAGGTTTAACAGGAGTAGTGCAACCACATGAAGCAGTAGCTGATTCAATAACAACGGGTTTATCGCTAATGTTGGTGAATACGAAATTGTATGTTACAGGCGAGTTTTGTTTGATCTTTCCGAAATCGTGTGATAACTCTTTGAATTTAACAAAGCTGGAGGCCTTTACAACGGTTGCAGCAGGAGCATTCTGGGCAAATACACCGGCAGTCACGAGCAATGCTGCAAATGCTAGTACAAAACTTTTCATGTGTTTATGTTTTTTAATTGTTTTTCAATAATGATAAAGACGCATTTACAGGGGCTGAGGTTGTAGGCGCTTTATAAACTGATCCTGAAATGGTCAAAACTTTGGCTTGTAAGTGATTATAATTAATGGTTATCGTTTTTGTAAAATCACCTTCGGCTGCTGCATTGTAACCGACCTTTATGGTTGTGGAAGCGCCCGGTTGAATAGGCTCTTTCGTCCATTCGGGTGTGGTACAACCACATGAGGCCTGCACGTTTTCCAGCATTAAAGGTGCTGAACCAATATTAACGATCTCAAAATTATGGGTTACAGGGCGTCCCTGCTGAATTTTTCCAAAATTGTAAGAGGTTTCCTTTAACTGCAATACCTCTGCAGGTTTAGCTGTAGGTGTATTTGCAGCGGTTTGGGCCTTTGCCACAAACCCGATGGCGGCGAAACAGGCCAGGAACAATAATTTTTTCATATCGTACAAAAATTAAGGTTTTAGGTTATCGTCAGCTAAGCTACATAATATCCCGCGAATTTCCGACGTGTAAACTGGTCACAAATCACATCGATGGGTATAACATATATACGCCTAACTTGTTCAAAATTACATTTTTAACGGCCTATAAGCCAATTAATTTTCATGCTAATGACATTTTTTTAACAACCCCGCAAAATGGCATTAATATTAATATTTTTGTCGCATGGAAAATAGCACTCACAATCAATCGCTTGCCGGCGAGAAGCTGTCTTTCGATAAATTTCGCGAAGAGGTATTAAAAGATTACCGCCTGGCTTGCGAAAGCCGGGAGGCCAGTTTACTGGGTCGAAAAGAGGTCCTCACCGGTAAAGCCAAGTTTGGCATTTTTGGTGATGGCAAGGAGGTTGCACAGATCGCTGCTTCCAAGTTTTTCCAGCCCGGTGATTTTTTGTCGGG
>CBIHPC010000363.1:0-5781 GCA_966211305.1 uncultured Niastella sp. | reverse complement strand
ATGCTTGTTAATGTAAATGGTTTCACCATTCGGGCCTTCTTTATCCTTATAAATTTTATCGGTAACAGCATTTTTGCCTTTTGATGCCAGTTCAGCAGTTTTATTGCCAATTTTCGTAGCGCTTTCTTTGACCGTTGTTGTTACCTTTTTTGATGTATCCTGTGCATTTGCTGTAGAAATACCTGCCAACAGTGCAAGGATCGAAATACCAATTAACTTTTTCATGATTTTGATATGCTGCAATATTCTTTCATCGAGATTGATTTTAATGATATTCTCACGCATTACAACATGATGCAAAGCTGAATTTATTAGCCCGGATTATTGTTATACAGTTGGATCTTTAATTTATATCATTCACACTTTTACAGGCATCCTGATTTTAAACTGTTGTTGGAGTCAATGGATGTGTGAATGATGTAATTCATTTGTTTAATAATATAACACTTACCGGTTAAAATATGCTCATCTTTACGCGGCAGGTATTTCCATCCTTTCACAATTAAAATAAAAGTTATGAGAAGTCTATTATATATTGTTGCCGTCATCTTTGTTATTGGATGGGCCATTGGATTTATTGGATATCAGGCCGGGGGCGCTATTCACCTGCTGCTTGTTATTGCAGTTGTTGCTGTTTTGATAAATATTATTCAGGGAAAAAAAGCCTTGTAGTTTGCATTTCCCCCGTTTAATTGCCCAATGACAGAGCCATGCAGCCCCGTTCACGCCATGTACCTGGGGCAGCAGGGTTTTACTGATTTTATTGAACGGATTTCTTTTCGTGTTCCAGCAGGCGCTCTTCAATCACCTGCTTAAACACTTTTTTGGAAAGCGCGCCAGGCTGCATCATTGGCTGATCTTCGAGCGGAATAAACAGGAATGTCGGTATGCTCTGAATGCCAAATACGGCAGACAGTTCCATCTCTTTTTCTGTGTCCACTTTATAAATAAGCAGTTTGCCTTCGTATTCCTTCGATAGCTCTTCCAGCACGGGAGCTACCATTTTACAGGGGCCGCACCAGTCTGCATAGAAATCAATAATAGCCGGTTGGCTATCTTTATATTTCCATTCCTTATCAGTGTCGTAATTAAAAATTTTATCTTTAAATTCCTGAGTGGTTAATTTAATGGTTGCCATTTTGTGTGTTTTCACAAAGCTACTCCTGCATCCGGCATTTAAGAGTAACTTTTGTTACAGTGAAGGCAGGTAAACAATATGCAGCCCCGGCTTCCTCCATGTTTTTACACCGCCTTTTATGGCGCATGATGCTTTTCAATTGATTTAACGTACTTACCTGTATTAGTGATAATTGTCACTCATAGGTCCTGTACTTAAATTTACCTCTGTGTTAATAAATATTTACTGTATGTCAGATAAACATCAAATAGTGATTGTTGGTGGCGGAAATGCAGGGCTTTCCGTTGCATCCAGACTTCTTTTAAAAAATAAGCAATTAGATATTGCAGTGGTAGAGCCTGCCACTAAACACTATTACCAACCGGCATGGACACTGGTAGGCAGCGGGGTATTTGATTTTAAAAAGACAGAACGTAATGAGGCTGATGTAATGCCCAAAGGCGTAAAATGGATCAAACAAAAAGTAACCGGCTTTATGCCTGAAAGTAACGCTATTCAGCTTGAAGGCGAAACTTACCTGTACTACGATTATCTGGTGGTTGCTGCCGGTATTCAACTTAACTGGCATGAGGTGAAAGGATTGAAAGAAACGCTTGGAAAAAATAATGTTTGCTCTAATTACAGTTTTGAACATGCGCCTTACACTTTTGAATGCCTGAAAAACTTTAAGGGAGGAAAGGCCATATTTCATAATCCTCACACCCCGGTGAAATGCGGTGGCGCTCCTCATAAGATCATGTACATGGCGGCTGATTATTTTCGTAAACATGGTGTACTAAATAAGTCGAACATTCAATACTGGAGCGGAAGTGCAAAATTATTTGCCGTTCCCAAATATGAATGCACCCTGCTTAAGGTTTGCGAAAGAGCCAATATCAATTTAAACTTCATGGTGAAACTGGTGGAAGTAGACGGGCCTGGGAAAAAGGCAAAGTTTATTGGTATTGGTGAAAACAATAAGGACAAAGAGTATGTAGTGGAATTTGACATGCTTCATGTTACTCCGCCTCAAAGCGCTCCTGATTTTATAAGGTCTGGCCCGTTAGCAAATGCTGCCGGTTGGGTTGACGTTGATAAATTTACTTTACAGCATGTAAAATATCCCAACATTTTTTCTTTAGGCGATTCATCAGGGTTACCCACCAGTAAAACAGGTGCAGCTATTCGAAAACAGGCGCCCGTATTGGTGGATAACCTGCTGGCAGCCGTTAACCATCGGGCACTCCCGGCAAAATATAATGGGTATACCAGTTGCCCGTTGGTAACAGGATATGGCAAACTGGTACTGGCAGAATTTGATTATGATGGAAACGCCCAGGAAACCTTTCCATTTGACCAGAGCAAAGAAAGATGGAGCATGTACATTTTAAAACGTTTTATATTACCCTGGTTTTATTGGACTAAAATATTGACTGGTAAGGCATAAATTCCTGTAGCAACTGGTGTACACTTATATGGGCGTCTGTTTTCTTTTGTCAGCCGTTTACCGGTCCAGCCATTTTTTGAACTCCGATACTTTGTTTTTACTGATGATTATAGGTTCAGCGCTGTTGGGTCTGGTATTTAATTGCAATTGATTATTTCCGTATACCAATATGTTTTCAATTGCGTTGATGTTAACAATGTATTGGCGGTTGGCCCGGTAAAAAGTTTCATTATCCAACTGTTTCATCAATTCATCCAGGCTGTTGGTTATGGTGTACACCTGTTTTTGAAAAGTTTGAACCGAAACAATATTGTCGGCAAGAAAGATGTACGAAATATCTTCCACATCAATGGTTTTTATCTCATCTTTCTGATAGGTAATTATGCGTTTCCTGGCGGTCTCTCCTCCTGGCACTGCGGGTTTATTTTCATTCGCTGCCACGTTGTGCTGTTTTGATGCCAATAGCCGGTTGAGCATACTCAGTTCGTTGATCTCTTCATTGAGACCCGCAATCTGCAGGTTCATTTCCCGTTCGTATTTACGGTATATAAGCCTGATAAGCCAGAAACAACTACCCGAAATCACAATGATCAGCAGTAAGGTACCGAACATAAATTTTTGGTACAGGTTGTCTAACTGGTGCTGCAATACCGTCAAATTTGCGTGGCTGGCCAGCATCCAGTTTGTTCCTTTGACCGGGAAAACACTTACAATTTCTGAACTGCGATCTGACGATTCCGGAAAGATCCGGATACCGGAAACCTGTTTGCCATTCCGCAGTATTTCGTTAAAGTTCTTCGAGCTGTTGGAATTTGAAAAGCGGGAATTGCCGGCCTCTATTTTTGTTCCTACCAATGCAGGGTCGGGATGACACAGTTCTATTCCTTCGGTATTGTACATGCATACAAATTCACTTTGTACGTCTGTATTGAGAATGCTTTGTTGCAAATGTTCAATTGCATCGGCAGAAGGAATACCAGCCTTAAGCTCCTGTTCGAGCAGTATACCTAACTCACGGATCTCTCTTTGCCCTGATTGGGTTTTATGAGCCCAAAGGGTTTCCCGGGCGTTGGAATAATAGTATCGAAACGCTCCCCAGCCTGCCAGTATTGTCACTAAACTTATTGCGGTAAAAGTGAGCAGGTAAAGTTTTGTTTTCTTCATCTTGTTCAATTCGGTGAGTAAAATTAGTTTTTTAAGTTATGTGTGAGAACTTTTAACTTTTCACGCTTTTTGAGTTATTATTCTACAAATTTCAATTCCCTTTCACGCCTTCTTTTTTCCTTTTTAATTCTTCTTTTCTCCCTTTAACCCATTAGTATGCATGACAACTCCTTGCCTGTCAATAGTTTTGCATCGAAGAAACAAATCATAAGAACGTAATGAAAAAAGCAGGCATAGTCATCGCCATTTTTGTAACAGGCTTCGGATTATTACAATTTTTCGGTCCGGAACAACCGGGATCTGTACAGGCCGGTGACCTGGCCGGACTCCCTGATGAGGTCAACGCCATTATCCGGATTTCTTGTTTTGATTGTCATTCGTCACAAACCAATTTGCAATGGTATGATAAAATTACACCGGTCAACTATCTCGTTTATGACCACATTTTGAAAGGCCGCAAAGCGATGGATCTTTCCAAATGGGATTCATTGGGTCCACAAGCTCAGGATGGAATACTTTATTATTCGCTGAATAAAATTTTGGAAGGAGAAATGCCTTTGCCATCCTATAGTGCTGTGCATCCGGATACGAAACTGACAAATAGCCGTATTCAAACATTAAAAGAATTTCTGCTTACCCGAACTTCCCGTAAAGCGGCCGACAGTACGCAGATCAGTGAAACAAATCAGCAGTATTCGGATTTTATCAAAGGTAAAATGGCACTGTCTGAACAATCGGTGCAACCATCGCCCAATGGTATTGAATATATTCCCGGTTACCGTAAATGGAAAGCGGTCAGTATTTCAGACCGTTTTGATAACGGCACCATGCGCGTCATCTATGCCAATGATATAGCGGTTAAAGCCATTCAGGAGCATAAAACCAATCCCTGGCCCGATGGCGCTATTTTCGCTAAAGCTGCCTGGAAAGAACAGGCAAATGCAGACGGAAGCATTTCAGCCGGTCAATTCTGGCAGGTTGAGTTTATGGTAAAAGATGCCCGTAAGTATGCTTCTGCCAAAGGCTGGGGGTGGGCCCGGTGGCGGGGCCGCGATCTGAAACCTTACGGCGGAAAGGCCTCTTTTAGTACCGAATGCATCTCCTGCCACAAGCCAATGAAAGACAATGATTACGTCTTCACCAAACCCCTGTATTTAAAAGATAACGTACAAAAAAACAACATAAAATGAGACATACAGTTTATGTCCTCTGCCTCACATTCGCCTTTTTTAGCAGCGCTTGTCGCTCCAGGAATGTATTGGAATTAAACGAAGCGGCTTCTTTGCAAAACCCCGGCGCCTTACCCGAAAACCCATTACTCCTCAATGCGATAACGAGCTCAATCAGGCCAAAAGACAGTACAATGGCTGTATTGTATGGAAATGACCCGGCTTACAGTTATGCCGCTACAAATGCTAATGGCAATTATCCGGCAGGTGCGGTACTTTATGAGGTAACCTGGCAACTGCAACCCGATGAACAGTGGTTTGGAGCCAACATTCCAAAAATCATTAAAACCATCGAACGGGTTGAATTCATTTCGGATAACTCACCCCGGTATACACTTTATAAAGGCGAGGTTCCCCGAAAGTACGATCCGCTCAATAAAGCTGAGAGAGTTGCTTTTATTTTAGGACAACGAATGGCTGTAAGCCCCTGAGGAAACCGGTGCAGGATTATTCCCATGCATCGCTTTCATATTGCAGTATCCATGGATTACATTGCTGCCTCAAGGCTGGCGGGGTTTACAAGGGCAGGAAATAGAGTAGTGTATGAAACGCCATTTTTAAATAATGGGTTGATAAAAAACGAGGAATAACGTTGGGATGAAGTAAGGCTAAAAAAGCTCCACATTTCTGTGGAGCTCCGGATTTTTGCCTGATGAATGTAAAGCGGTTTGAAAATAGACCGGCATGATTGAAAAGTGTTTGTAAGCTTTTTTTTGCTACTCACTGGCACGTTTCAACGCCGTCAGTTAAATTAACGGACGAATACCAATGACTACATTATCATTTGAATATGCACCCATATTACAGGCTGCAGATGTGCCGTT
>CBIHPC010000362.1:0-5794 GCA_966211305.1 uncultured Niastella sp. | reverse complement strand
GGAATTTATAAAAGTGGTAATTTCAACCTTCTGTTATAAATAATAAAAATGGCAAGCATTATAGACCTGGTAGGCAATACCCCAATGGTAGAGATCAAACAGCTCAATCCCAATCCGAACGTTACCATCTATGCCAAACTCGAGGGAAATAACCCTGGTGGCAGCGTGAAGGACCGGCCTGCGTTGAACATGATCAAATCTGCATTGGAACGGGGCGAAATACAACCAGGGTCAAAACTTATTGAAGCCACAAGCGGTAATACCGGAATAGCGCTGGCCATGGTGGCGAGGCTGTTCAATCTTGATATAGAACTGGTGATGCCATCTACATCAACCCGCGAAAGAACATTGACCATGGAAGCCTTTGGCGCCCGGGTTACCTTGCTGGAAAGCATTGAGAAATGCCGCGATTATGCAGAAGAAAAAGCGGCCGCAGGCGAAGCTATTATCCTGAACCAGTTCAGTAATCCCGATAATTACAAAGCGCATTATAAAACCACCGGGCCTGAGATCTGGCGTGATACCAACCAGACCATTACACATTTTGTAAGCTCTATGGGCACTACCGGTACTATCATGGGTTGTTCCATGTTCTTTAAGGAAAAGAATCCCGCTATTCAGATCGTGGGTTGCCAGCCTACGGAAGAATCATCGATCCCCGGTATTCGCCGCTGGCCAAAGGAATACCTGCCAAAGATCTTCGATCCCAGCAGGGTTGATCGCGTGATAGATGTATCGCAACAGGAAGCTACCATTACAGCGCGCCAGCTGGCAAAAGTAGAAGGAATTTTTGCCGGCATGAGCAGTGGCGGCGCCGCTTCTGCCGCATTCAGATTAGCGAAAGAAATTAAAGAAGGCGTGATCGTGTTTATCGTTTGCGACCGGGGCGACAGGTATTTGAGCAGTGACCTGTTTGGGTAGTGATAAACATGCTTACCAGAATTGTTTGATCATATTTATATTTTCTTCACTTGATATACCGGCATTTATTATTGCTACGGTAACGGGCACCTGCGATTTGCCTGGGTAATTGTATGCGAAGCATACTTTGCTTTTCTGCATTAAAGGAATATTTTTACCCTGTTTACCCTTATAGGAGCCCTTATGAAAAAAATAATTTTGTTAGCAGGTATTCTGGCAGTTGCAGGAAGTTGTAAAAAAAAGGCTGACCATCAACCTGACAAAGGCCCAGGTGAATTCTATATTTCTTTTAAGACTGATGATAGTACCTATGATTATAAGGTTGACGATAAATTTACCTACGTCTGTGGCAGGGCTTTAAGCTCGGACCTGTCTTCTTCTATTACTTATCGTGCAGATGCATCTATCACTCCTTTGCCATTGAATACAGATGTATATTCCATTAAACTGCAATTTAACTATGAAACAGAATGTTCCGGATGTTATCATGATTTGGAAAAATTTGGCAATGAGATTTTTAATGTTGGTGCAAAAAAACTCTGTAAAATCGATTCAATGCTTTTAAACAGGTTTTGCACTGGCAATGACGTCGTTATGGTATACTTTACAGATGCCGCAGGTAAGATTTGGAATTCTCAGACTGGTGATCAACCTGCAGGTAATCATTTTTATATCGACTCTGTTTTTGATTACCGTTCCAGATCAGCCAATTTGAACCTGTTGGATTACGATAAAATTATAGTTGGAAGATTTTCGTGCCGCGTATTTGATAAAGAAAACAAAACCTCTTATAAAGATTTTAAAGAAGGGAAATTCAGGATGCCTGCCTGGAGAAATTATTAACATGGGGCATTCCGCTCCGTATGAGCGAATATCAGTTATAATGTCAATTTACCATTTTTTAAACAGGAACCGATTGCACCGGACTGTCTTAAAAGCTTGATTATTACGGCAAACCAGGCGCTGAACGCCTACCCCGGCTCTACGCGCCCAAAAAAACGCATGGTTTTTGTATAATCTTTAACAAGCCTGATAAGCCTGATTAACCTATGCAAATGCAAAAATTTAAGCCGTTATTCTTTGAAATCGTCTGGTTGGGGGTTATTCTGAACGCCACCGTTCTGGTCGCCATCTTCGTTTTTGGATGGACCTTCCTTGGCAACCATTTCGATATTCGCCTGCACGAAACCTACTTTACTATTTCTTCGTGGAAGATCGTTCTGCCGTTATTTGTGCTATTTACTTTCTTCATTTTCCTGGTAAAGGAAATAAGGCATCAGTTCAGCCGCAAAGCACCGAACATTATAATGTTGGTTGCAGGCGCCATTCTCATACTGCTAATAGCCACCATCAATAAACAGGTGATCATTTCTGAAATGGTGTATTTTGGCGACAGTTCGGTATTCCCTTCGCTCTCCGCCATGAACGAAGCACAAATGAAAAAAGCGATCAGTCCGGCAATACATGTGGTATCCAATTCACTTACGGTGATCCAGTTCCTGGTAACCCTGTCGATGTTGTATGTAGCCTATAAAATGGGCAGAAATTATGTTGCACCGGTTGCCACTGCCGATAAAGACAATCATGCAACGGTGAACCATACGAACAATACGATAAAGCCTAAGGCGATACCTCAGGTGAAGGGGAAAGTCAGTTAGTTTATCGTTTTTGGTTTATAGTTTATGGTTCTTTTATTCAGAACTCGCTATTATTGGTTTGTGGTTTATGGTTTGTTGTTTGTGGTTTCTTTATTCCGGGCTCATAACTAATTGCCGGCTTCTCTTTAGGCTTTCAGCTTTAGGTTTTAGACTGTATTCTGTGAAGCTTGCAGCGTGCAGCTGTATTCTGTATTCGCTTGCAGCTGTTCTTAAACTTCCGCAGTAGCCGGATCAATAATCGCTTTCACCCTGCTTATTTTATTTGCCGGAAAACCTGACTGCTCTGCATGTTGTTTGATCGATGCTTCATCAGGCGCCTGATAAATACAGAAGATCTTGTTATCGGTTACATAACTGTGGATCCATTGTATTTGCGGACCTAAATTCATTAGAACGTTACAGGATGTTTGAGCAGCTTCGCGGAGTTGTTCCTGGGTAAGATTGCCTACATTAGGCATATCTCTTTCTATTACAAATTTTGGCATAGCAATTAATTTCCTTTAAAGTTAGCTCTATTAATTGCAGCAAAAAACTGATATAAATCCTTGTTTCGGGCCTTATGAGTAATTGCAGATTCGCAATTATCGGTTTGTGGTTTGTGGTTTGTGGTTCTTTTTATTCGGGACTAATAAGTATTTGCGAGCTTTCCTTGCTTGCGGCTTGTGGCTTGCGGCTTGCGGCTGTATTCTGTATTCCTCGTTGCCTCGATGCCTTTATGCCTCGTTGCCTTGACTTTAAGCTGTATTCTGTATTCCTCGTTGCCTGGTTGCCTCTATGCCTCTATGCCTTGACTTTAAGCTGTATTCTGTATTCCATTATCGAATAATCAAATCATCACATTTTCAAATTTTCAATCTTCTTCCTGTCGCCCACGATCCACACAACATCATCCCATTCAAAAACAGTGGTGGAGTCGGGGTTGAGAATGCGCCGGCCACCACGTTCTATACCAACCACTACCCCATTGGTCATTTCGCGAATGCCCGATGCCCTTATGGTTTTGCCGCGCAGGGCGGTATGTTCATCTACGATGAACTTGTTCAGGGTGATCTCTTCATTCCCGTTCTGCCCCGGCAACGTGGCGGTTTCAAGCACAATACGGAATTGTTCCAACTGCACGTCGGTACCTATTACGGCAATTTTATCAAATGGATATAACACATCGGTACGGGCCGGCGCCGTAATGGTAATGGAACCCCGCTCTATATAAGCGATGTTGATGCCAAAATTCTCACGCCAGGCCAGTTGCTGTAATGATTTGCCTACCACGGTCGATTCGGCCGGCATGGTGAAAAAAGCCATGTGCGCATCCCAGGGGCTCAGGTCGCCGCTGCCGCCCGATTGCATCTGCTCCCGCTGACGCAGATTGGAGAGGAACCGTTTTTCAATTCGTGCATAGAACGAATTCAACCGCCGCGCAAATACAAACAACACGATGCCGATCACAGGCAATATGGCCACCAACGCAACAAGGGTGTTGAACAAGAGGTTCACCATAAAACCCACCAGCACCACCAGTAACAGGTTGCGCACAACTTCGAGCATTACGAGCGGACCATGATTATATTTCTTATCGAGCCATAAATTCCGGTAGGCCAGCGAATGCAAACGGCGGATGGCCAGTCCCCAAAAGAAGGGCGCCGTAGCTGCCAGCGTTATAACGAAGGTGATGATAGCGGGTAATATCGTGCCGGGAATGCTTTCCCGTAACAGTGGCAATAAATAAGTGGTTGATAAAAATATAAGAGCGATCACCACCACCGAATTGGTGGCCATTACCACCAGGTACGAGCGCAATACAATGCGCCAGTCGCTTTCGGCCTGAATGGTTTGCGCACCGGTACTATATTGATTGATGGCTGTTCGCCATTTCATGGGCAGCCGCGGCACCAGCCAGTTGAAGAACGGATCGGCCAGCCTGATCATATACGGCGTTGTAAAAGTGGTAATCACCGAAACCCCAACAGCTATAGGATATAAATACTGGCTTGTTACCTGCAGTTTCACGCCAAGCGTGGCGATAATAAACGAGAACTCCCCTATTTGTGCCAGGCTCATACCCGCCTGGATCGATTGTTTCAATGGCTGTCCCGAGATCAGCGCACCCAATGTAACGTTTACCGTTTTTCCTATAATCACCACCGCCGACAGGATCAGCACGGGGCCAATGTATTTGATAAGCAGTTGCGGTTCTATCAGTAAACCCACCGACACAAAAAATATGGCGCCGAATAAATTCTTTACCGGTTGTACCAGGTGCTCTATCTTTTCAGCCTGCGGTGTTTCGGCCAGGATACTGCCCATTATGAATGCACCAAGCGGCGCCGAAAAACCCGCATACGTAGCCAGCACCACCATCAGCAAACACAAACCCAGCGAAATCACCAGCATGGTTTCATCATTCATGAGTTTGCGGCCCCATTTTAAAAATCCGGGTATGAGGAAGATGCCGAAGATAAACCATAAGGCCAGAAAGAAAACAAGTTTCAATACCGAATATAACATTTCGATACCCGCAAATTCGCGGCTTACCGCCACCGTTGAAAGCAGCACCATCAGCAATACGGCCATCACGTCTTCGATCACCAGCACACCCATTACGAGGCCGGCGAACTTTCTTGTTTTAACACCCAGCTCATCAAATGCGCGTATAATGATAGTAGTGGAAGAAATGGCAATGATACCACCGAGAAAGATACAATCCATGGTTGGCCAGCCCAATAGTTTCCCGGTGAAAAAACCTAACCCCACCATACAAATGATCTCGAATATACCGGTAACACCGGAAGTGCCGCCTATTTTTACCAGCTTTTTAAAACTGAACTCGAGGCCGAGGCTGAATAAAAGGAAGATAACCCCGATGTCGGCCCATACTTTAATACCGGGCGTATCGGAAATGGTAGGCAAGAGCGCGAAGTTGGGACCAACCAGCAAACCGGCCAGGATATATCCCAACACCACCGGTTGTTTCAGCTTTTTGAACAGCAGTGTGGTTACACCGGCAATGGCCAGTATCAGCGCGAGGTCCTGTATCTGGGCTGGTAAATGCGACATAGGCTAGTGGTAAATGGCCAGTAGCTGGTGGGGCTTTTATTCAAGACTCGCTATTTTCCATACGCACCATTAACAGTTTTTCCTATTTGTCTTTCCCTACTCGCCGCTCCCTACTTACTACTCGCCTTTCTCCTATATTTTAATTTCTTTCTTTAGATTCC
>CBIHPC010000361.1:0-5828 GCA_966211305.1 uncultured Niastella sp. | reverse complement strand
GTAACGGTATTGAAAGATGCCGCTTCTGCCGCTATCTATGGCGCCCGTGGCGCTTTTGGCGTTGTGCTTATCACCACCAAATCGCCTGTAAAAGGAAAAAGCAGTATTACCTATTCTTCAGGCTATTCCATCAAAAAACCCACCACCGTGCCCGATATGGTGACCAATGGTTACCAGTTTGCCAAATATTTCAACGAGGCCTGGACCGCCTGGAACGACTACTCGCAAACGCCGCAGAACGTAAACAAAACGGTAAAGTTCTCCCAGGCTTATCTCGCTGAATTTGAGCGAAGGGATCAAGACCCCAGCCTGCCCAGAATAGATGTAAATGCCAATGGCGAATATGTATACTATGAGAACACCGACTGGTACGATCTCTTATACAAAAAGCACAACGGCGCTACGGAGCACAACCTGTCATTTACGGGCAGCACCGACAAAGCCAGCTTTTATTTAACCGGCCGGTATTACGGGCAGGAAGGTGTGTTCCGTTACAACTCCGACGATTACAGGATCTATAACATCAGGGCAAAAGGAACCATGCAGGTATTGCCCTGGTTACGCATCGATAACAATACCGATTATTCAACCATGAAATACCACAACCCGCTCAACGTGGGCGAAGGTGGCGGTATCTGGCGTAATATCGCCGATGAAGGCCACATGATGGCGCCGCTGGTAAACCCCGATGGTTATTTATCATGGTCGGCAGCTTACACGATAGGCGATTTTTATTATGGAAAAAATGGTGTTGATATCGACAAACGCATCTTTAGAAATACAACTTCATTCACTGCTTCATTCCTCAAAGATAAATTAAGGGTAAAAGGTGATATCACCATTCTGAACCTCGACAGTAATACCACGCAGATCCGCGTGCCGGTTCCCTATACGTTGAAACCTGGCATTGTGCAATATGTTGGCGCCAATACAAATGATCTGCAAAATATGTATCGCCAAACCCAGTACATTGCCACCAACCTGTATGGAGAATATGAAACGCGATTAGGCAATGCGCATTCAGTGAAGGCAATGGCTGGTTTTAACTTTGAGCAATCCACTACGAAACGGTTGACCACTTTACGCAACGGGCTTATTTATGAAGATGCACGGGACATCAGCCTCGCGCTCGGCCAATCCATTACAACAGCAGGCGGCTGGGAAAGATGGGATATTGCGGGTGGCTTTTTTCGGTTGAACTATGGGTTTAAAGACCGCTACCTGATCGAGGTGAACGGCCGGTACGACGGTTCTTCGAAATTCCCTTCCAGTGAACGTTATGCGTTTTTCCCTTCGGTATCCGCCGGCTGGCGTTTATCGAATGAACCTTTCTGGAATGTTCCGCGGAACATTGTTTCAGACGTTAAGATCAGGGGTTCCTATGGTTCGCTTGGTAACGGGAACATCAGTTCATACGCATTCCAGGAGCAGTTCCTGCCTTATCAGTCGAACCGCCTGCTCAGCGGCGTAAAGTATTCCTATACTACCAGTCCCACAGTACTGCCTGATGGCCTTACCTGGGAAACTGCTACCACCAGTGATATTGGCGTAGACCTGTCGCTGCTATCGGGCCGGTTGCAATTCACCGGCGACTATTATGTGCGCAGGACAACCGATATGTTCACTACCGGTAAAACTTTACCGGCTGTATTTGGCGGCGCCGTGCCCAAAGGCAACTATGCCGATATGAAAACAACCGGCTGGGAACTGTCATTGAGCTGGCGCGATAAACTAACGGTAGCCGGTAAGCCGTTCTCTTATGGCGCCCGGGTGGTGATGGGCGATTACACGTCGGAGATCACCCGTTATAATAACGATACCAAAATGCTGTCAGATTTTTATGTAGGCCAGAAAGTGGGTGAGATCTGGGGTTATACAACCGATGGATTGTTTACAGCAGACAATATCAACGAAGCCGGTATGCAAACCCTTATTAAATCGTCTACGAGCGGAACTACCCGGGTTGGCGATGTGAAGTTCAGGGATGTGAATGGCGATAAGGTCATCAACAATGGCCTGAACCGGGTCGACAGCAGCGGCGACCTGCGCGTTATCGGGAATGCGTTGCCTCGTTATACTTTTGGAACATCGTTCGATGTGGGCTGGAATGGCATCTTTGTTTCCGCCTTCTTCCAGGGAGTGCTTAAACAAAACTGGTGGCCGGGCGCCGAGTCGGATGTTTTCTGGGGCATGTATAACCGTCCTTATAACAAATTGCCTAAATCGCATCTCGATAAAATGTGGAATGAAACAGATAACCCGCAGGCCTATTTCCCAAGACTGCGTGGTTATATAGCGCAGGGCAGCGGCCGTTCATTGAACGTGGTGCAAACCCGCTACCTGCAAAACGTAGCCTATATCAGGTTGAAAAATATCCAGGTTGGGTATAACCTGCCGGCGCAACTGATACATAAAATAAGCCTGAGCAATGCGCGGGTATATGTATCGGGGGAGAACCTGTGGAGCTGGACGCCATTCTACAGAATTACGAAAGACCTCGATGTGGAGAATATCCGCCGGTCAGATATGATCACCAACCCGCCTACCAACAACGATCAAAACAGTAACAACAGCGGGAACGGGAATAACTACCCGATCCTGAAAACGATAACGTTCGGTTTGTCATTGACATTCTAAAAGATGAATGGTCAATGGTCAATGGTGAATTTGCCCTTGATGCATCATTCATTCCTGACCGCTGGCCTCAAACAAAATTATTATGAAACATATATTATTGATAGCAATATTGGCAATGGTGTCAGTTGCCGGTTGCAAAAAACTCGATCAGGAGCCGGAAGCTACAGCCACCAAATCGGCCATATTCGGCAGTGAGCGCGGCCTGCAATTATATACCAATTCATTTTACAATAACATACTGCCAACGGCAGGCGCTATCGTTCGCGGCGATGAAATGTGCGATTATGCCGCACGTACATCCATACCTGAATTTTTAACCGCAAATGGTTATGGCCCGGTGCAGGGTTCCGGCTGGAACTGGGAGCACCTGCGCAACATCAATTATTTTATTCAGAATTGTAACAGTCCGCTGGTGTCTGATGAAATCAAAAGGAATTATATTGGCCTGGCCCGCTTTTTCAGGGCATGGTTCTATTTCGATAAAGTAAAGCGTTTTGGTAAAGTGCCCTGGTACAACAAAGCCATGAGCATCGACGATCCTGATCTGTATAAACCCCGCGATAGCCGCGCGCTGGTGATGGATTCGGTGCTGGAAGACCTGAACTATGCCTGCAATAACATTACGATAAACGACCCCACCCGCAGCCTGATAACAAAATATGTTGCTTATGCGTTCAAATCGCGTGTTTGTTTGTTTGAAGGTACCTTCCGCAAATATC
Source organism: uncultured Niastella sp. (assembly GCA_966211305.1). GTDB lineage: Bacteria > Bacteroidota > Bacteroidia > Chitinophagales > Chitinophagaceae > Niastella. Next base: position 2,472 of record CBIHPC010000361.1, on the reverse strand, counting down.
ATCAGGATTCATTAGCTGCCGGACTGGGAGAAACCGCTGATAAGTGGTTGACAGAAGCGGCAACCGCTGCCAAAAAGGTAATGGATGAAGGCGGTTTTAATTTGAATACTTCAGGTGGTGCTGCCAGTTCATACCGCCAGTTGTTCACCAGCAAAGCGCCGGTTGTTACGGAAATAATCCTAAGCAATATATGCGATGCTTCGCTGAGTGTACTGAACGATGCCAACTGGTACTGGACAAGCGCCACTTATGGCGCCCGGCTGAGTTTCTCCCGCAATTTCGTAAACACGTATCTTAATATAGATGGCACGCCATTCACTGATAACGCCGGTTATAAGACCATGACGTTTGTTGACGAGGTAAAGAACCGCGACAGGAGATTACAGCAAACCATTCGTATGGGCGATTACAAACGGGTAAATGGAAATTCGCTCGAAGCGGCCCCGCCGGTTTTCTCCTATACCTACACCGGTTACCAGCCCATCAAGTGGTGCCTCGATGATGTAAAATATGATGGCGGTACCGTTAATGATAATTCCATCTGTATTATCCGGTATGCCGAAGTGTTGCTGAACTATGCCGAAGCATTGGCTGAACTGGGTACCATTCAGGATGCCGACTGGGCGAAAACGGTTGGTGCATTACGTGCCCGTGCAGGCATAACCGGTGGCCTTACTACATTGCCAACGGTTGTTGATCCTTATTTGAAGAACACTTATTTCGGAGACATCAACGACCCTGTGCTGCTGGAAATACGCCGCGAGAGAGGCGTCGAGCTCGCGTGGGAAGGTTTCCGCTTTTATGACCTGGTACGCTGGAAGAAAGGCGAACTGCTTACCATGCCCTGGAATGGATTTTATGTGCCTGCACTGGATACCCCTATGGACCTGAACGGTGATGGTACGCCGGATGTATGTTTTTATAAAACAATGCCATCGCCGACAATAAAGGGGGTAACTTATGTGAACGTAAATGCCACCCTGAACGGTTCTACGCCCAATCCGCAACGTTTGTCGAACGATACCTATGGTGAGCTCACCTGGCTAAACAATATTAGCAGGGTGTTCGACAGTAAGAAAAAATATTTATATCCAATACCCCAGAACGACATATTGGTAAATCAGGCGCTTGATCAAAATCCGTGGTGGTAAAAAAGTGCTTTACAGGACGTGCCACGCTTTTATAGTGCGGCGCGTCTTATTTTCGTAACTAATAACATTATTGAATATGGTATTGAAGAAAGTCTCCCTGTTAACGATTGCGTTTTTCTGCATGGCCATAGTACAGGGCCAGTCATTTATTGCTGGATCATTTAATTTGCGGTACGATAATCCCCGCGACAGCGGTAACCTGTGGGTGAACCGGGCGCCGATAGTTGCGTCCCTGATCCGGTTTCACGATTTCGATGTGCTGGGCACGCAGGAAGGACTAAGGAACCAGCTCGATGATATTAAGACTGCTTTGCCTGAGTATACTTACTTTGGCGCAGGTCGCGAGGACGGACAGGCCAAAGGCGAACATTCCGCCATTTTTTACAAAACGGCTACATTCAATTTACTGAAGAGCGGTAATTTCTGGTTGTCGCCCACACCCGAAAAACCAGGTCCCGGCTGGGATGCGCGTTTGAACCGCATTTGCTCATGGGTACAACTGCAGGACAAGCGATCAAAAAAGAAATTCTATTTCTTCAACGTGCATTACGATCATCAGGGTGTTGAGGCGCGCCGCGAAAGCAGCCTGCTTATGCTGAAAAAAATAAAAGAGATCGCAGGTAATGATCCTGTTGTGTTCACGGGCGATCTAAACGGCAGCCATGAAAGTGAATGGTATAAAAGCCTCGAAGGATCGGGCTGGCTAAAGGATACCTATAAACAGGTGGCCCATCCGTATGCCAATAATGGTTCGTTCAACAGCTTTGGCGCTTCATTACAAAAAACGGAGATCATCGATCATATTTTTGTAACCGCACCATTCAAAGCACAGAAATGGGGTGTATTGTCAGATCACTATCATGGCAAATTTCCATCTGACCACTATCCGATACTCACAGTGATCAGCCTGTAAAATTATCAACATTACACGTATGGGCCCTTCGTCAGCAGGCGAAGGGCCTTTTCTTTTTTTAATGTTTTAATAAAATAGTCCTAACTATTGCTTTACAGTATGCCGGTAATTTCGATGTTTTACAAAACAGGTATGGTATGAACAATATGCAGGCAACAACCATCGCCAACGAGATCATTCAATTGTATGAACAATACGGCGGTTCTGAATATGCCGGTGAAAAAGTGACGCAACTGGAACATATGGTGCAGGCGGCACGGTTGGCAGAGGAGGATGGGTACGATGAAGAAGTGATACTGGCTGCATTCCTGCATGACATTGGGCATATTTGTGTGGCTGCTCAGGAGCATAATGGCATGGATGGCTGGGGTATAAAGGATCATGAAGAAGTGGGGGCCGGTTACCTGC
>CBIHPC010000360.1:0-5836 GCA_966211305.1 uncultured Niastella sp. | reverse complement strand
AAGAATTATGAACTTCATACTGTCCCGGCGTATACGTTCCAACCGCAGCCGGGTTGGGGAATGCGATATTTACCCGGTTATAACTATTGATAGCGATCACGGCAAAGGTGAGGTCTATTAGCTCTTCTTCTGTGAACTGTTGCAGTGCTTCATTGTATGTTTCATCATCAACCCTGCCGTTCAACTGTGTCAGCGCTTCGGCCCAGGCCAGTGCAGCGCGCTCACGGTCACTGTAAAACGGTGCTTCCCGCCAGGCATTCAGCACAAACAAACGTTGTACTTTTTCGCCGTTGGCCAGCAGGTCCTTCGAATGCATATCGAGGCAGAAGGCGCAGCCGTTGAGTTGCGATACCCGGTAGTAGACCAGGTTTAACAGCGTTTGTTCAACCGGCGACCTGTGACAGTAGGCTCCGAGGGTGTTCAGTGCTTTTAATGCGCGTTGTCCTTTTTCAAAAACGTTGATGCCTTGTTTCATGTTTTGTATTTTATCAGTATTGAATGTGTTCTATACATCAATAATGACCGGGACAAACCAAATTGGACAGGCCGGACAAAATATTTTAAATTTTTTTTGAGGCCGGTGCGGGGGATAAATGATAAAGGGTGAATTCCCCCCCGGAGAACCCACCCTTTTGAATTTAACGGGTAAGTGAAATATTATTCCAGTGAATTGAGCCGCTTGTTGATCGATATCGATGTTATCTGTTCATCGGCTTCGAGTTTTGCAAGTTCAGCATTACTGATATCGGCGGTAAAAATATTGTCGGTGATCCTTTCACGTACAGAGATCCAGTCGGGCACGTATTTGGCTGAGCGCACATATACGATCACAGAAAGTTCCGGCTTCGCATCATTTGCTGATGCGGCCTTTCCTGTTGTTTTCGACTTGCCTAGTTTGCGCTTCTCCATATTGTAATATACGAAAAAATCCTGTACTGCTTCAACCGGTACAGGATTTTAATGTGTGTTGTATTATAATGCCGCTTTCCTTTTCTTTTGTGTTGCCTTCCTTGTTTTTTTCAGCACCGGTTTTTTATGTTGCTTTTTGATCAGCGCCGGTGGTTCGGCTTCAAACGCCTTGCTTACTTTACTGGCGGCAGCTACTGCGGTGGGTAATAAGCCTATAATGGCCGGAACGAAGATGCGGCCGAACCCGAAACGCGATTCCCATACTTTTTCCGGCGGGCCGGTACGGCCTTTCTTCGTAATGATCTCACGCAGCTGGTCAATGGTGAGTGATTTGTTTCTGGCTGCCGCAGCGGCAAACAAGAGGGCAATACTGCCGGTAACTGCCGGCGCTGCCATACTGGTACCCGACATCAGTATACGCTCTTTTTTGGTTGTTGAATTGGCTGCGAGGATATTACTGCCGGGAGCGGAGATCTCCGGTTTCTTCCGGCCATCGCGTGTTGGCCCTTCACTGCTGAACCACGAAATGGGAAAAGCCTTCTTTGTGGCATCATACGAGCCAACGGTAATTGATTTATGGCCGCATGAAATAGAACCCAGCGTATGCGAATTGTCCCTGGCGCTGCCAAAAACCGACTGACCCGAATCATCGCGTTCTATCCATGCATGAAAATGTGTCGATTTTGACGTGTGGTTGATAAGACGCACCGTCCAGTTACCCGTGTTGCGTTCCTTCAGCCAGATGCCTATTACATTATCCTTGTTGTTGGGATCATGTAACCGGTTGCTGATCACTACCTGCACATGCCCATTGGTGTCTTTAACCTGTCCGGTTTCATTGGGCTCAACCGTGCCAAGGCTTTGCCCTGCAGGATCTATGAGTTCAACCGACAACTGATCGCTTCCCTTATACCAGATCTCCATTTCATTTTCGGTAAAGTCGTTCCCGTCAACCAGCCACGAAAGATCGTGCGTGCCATAAGCCGGCACATTACCCGCCGCATGAATGCCATCATCATGCGAGTTGGAAGCGGCGATAACCACTGCACGGTTCGGTTTCTCCAGCAGCATGCCATCGATGGCTTTTTCAACGAGGGTAGAACCGTCGTGCGGTCCGCCATTGGTACCCAGACTGATATTGATAACGCAGGGCTTTTTGCCGGCCTGGTCAAAAATATACCGTATGGCCTCTACCAGGTTCACCGAGTCGCCAAAGTTCCTGCCCACTACATCGGGACCATCCCATGGAATATTACTGGTGCTCAGTTGTACGAACATAAGGTCGGCGGCGGGCGCAACGCCGGGTGCGCCTGAACCGCGGCCATTACCGGCAGCAATGTCCATTACATGGGTGCCATGCGCCCCGGTGAATAAGGAAATGCCAAGAGCATCGTATGGTTTGGTGCTTTTAAGCGCTTTGTTTATGTCGCTGGCTGCGAACAAGCGGCCATAAGGAACGTCGTTGCCATTGGTGGTAGCCGTTTGGTCCCAGAATTTTACAAGGCGGGTTTTACCGCTTTTATCAATGAAGTTCTGGTGTGCAAAATCGCAACCGAAATCGATGATGCCAACCAGTACGCCTTTACCGCCCGTTTGTTTTGGCAGCGGCGCATACCTGTTGGCGCCGATATCGGGGATCGTATTATGTAATACCGGTATTAAACGGCGGGCGCCTTTCAGGCTTTTTACAAACGGCAGGTTGCGAATGAATTCAATTCGTTTAATGGGTATACGGCCTGTAACGATTGCAGGCTCGCTGCCCCTTGCTGCAGTTATTAACGTAGGGTTGCGCACTTCGGTCAGCTCGTTCCAGGCGCTTTCATTGGTAACACTGGCAATAACTGCCAGCTCATCTTCGCTGGTTGAACTGGTAGGCGATTTTTTAATTCCGCTCCGGTTCATCAAAATAGCCTGTTGCAGTTTGGGGTCCATAGGGGTGAGCTTTGAATCACCACTGGCGCTACGGCTTTTTGTAACCGGTAAATACCCTTTACTCATGGGGGAGGCAGGATGGAGCGTTGTTTCATTGTGTACAGCAGCCGGGGTTGCCGGAGTGTTTTTTACAGTTTTGGCCATGTCATTACGTTTTGAGTTTACAAATGGCGTTTCCGCAGGCAGGAAGATTATGCGCTACATATCAGGCGGGGCGGATTGTAATGAACAAGCTGCTAATATTACGTTGATCCGGGAAAATAAAAAGGCGTGTTTTTCACGTATTTTTGGAAAGAAGGGAATGCCAGTGTGCGTAGGTTGAACTTAATTATGAGTAAGGTACGATGTTTTAGCTGGTTTTGGTTATATAGCCGTATATATCATACAATACTTGCCCTGTTAATTACAAATACACCTCACTGCCCGGTTGCGCTGAGATTATGATTTTGCCCCCCGTTTTTTATTATTTTGTCCCCCTTCCTACAATATAATCCCCACTATTTTACATAGTCATTCGCCATCAGTTTTACTGCTACTACGTGTAACCCAAACGATAAACCCAAAACCAACGACGAGGTTGCTATGCCCACACTTCCTGCAAACCCTGCCCTGATATGCGTACACCGGCATTTCCCCGGAATACTTTATGTCATGCGGTTTATGTCAAATAGACATTTATTTAAATGGTGTACCGGCTGTTCGCGGTTGCCATACTATTTTCTACCAGCTATTTATACATTTCATTCACAGCACCTGCCTTGTGTAAGGCAGGCATACTGATATTTAATAAACCGGATCACATTATTCTAAATGGAATTAGCAAAACTGTAAAGCAGTTTAATACATAGGAGATCAAAAAGGAAATGATTATGAAACATGTAGGACTTGTATTGTTATTATCAATGTGTATGATGTCTGTGTTCGCTCAAAAAGCGAAACATAGTTTTGAATTGTCAGATAGTGTTTTCCTGTTGGATGGCAAGCCGTTCCAGATCATTTCAGGTGAAATGCATTATCCGCGCATTCCCCGCGAAGCCTGGCGCCACCGGATGAAAATGGCGAAAAGCATGGGGTTGAATACAATAGGTACTTATATATTCTGGAACCTGCATCAGCCCAGCAAAGATGTTTTTGATTTCAACGGGCAGAATGATATCGTTGAATTCGTAAAAATAGCACAGGAAGAAGGATTATGGGTGATCCTTCGTCCCAGCCCGTATGTATGCGCCGAATGGGAATTTGGCGGTTATCCTTACTGGCTGCAGAATACCGGCGACCTGAAAGTGCGCAGCACGGAACCGCAGTACCTTGAATCATACCGGAAATATATTCATGAAGTAGGCCGGCTGCTGGCGCCCTGGCAAATAAACCACGGCGGCAATATCCTGATGGTACAGGTTGAAAATGAATATGGAAGTTACGGCAGCGATAAGGAATACCTCGAGGTGAACCGCAAGCTGTTCGTAGAAGCTGGTTTTGATGGTTTGTTGTACACCTGCGATCCGGCGCCTGACCTGGTAAAAGGACATTTACCCGGATTGTTACCTGCGGTAAACGGGTTAGACAAACCTACAGAGATCCGGAAACTCATCAATGAAAATCACAATGGTAAAGGCCCGTACTTTATAGCCGAATGGTATCCTGCCTGGTTCGACTGGTGGGGAACAAAACACCATATCGTGCCTGCCCATAAATATACCAAAGCGCTTGATTCGGTATTGGCTGCAGGCATCTCCATAAACATGTACATGTTCCATGGCGGCACTACCCGCAATTTCATGAATGGCGCCAACTATAAAGGAAACACGCCTTATGAACCGCAGATAAGCAGTTATGATTATGATGCGCCGCTGGATGAAGCGGGCAATGCTACGCATAAGTTTTTTGAGTTCCGGAATGTGATAAAGAAATACCTGCCCGCGGGCAATACGCTGCCCGAAGTGGCGGCTGCAAAACCAACCATCGCCATTCCACACATCCAATGCAATAAAAGCATTCCGCTTACCGCTGTTCTTCCGGCGCCGAAGCGCAGCGATGTTCCTGCAAGTTTTGAAAAGCTGGAACAGGCATATGGATTTGTATTGTACCGTACAAAGTTGAAGAACGCCGCTTCGGGCATGCTGGTCATAAAAGACCTGCGCGATTATGCGGTAGTGATGGTCAACGGGAAAACAGTGGGCACGCTCGACAGGTGTAAAGCGCAGGACAGTTTAATGATCACTTTACCTAAAGGAAACGTCGTTCTCGATCTGCTGGTGGAGAACCTGGGTCGTATAAACTTCGGTCCCTTCCTGCTTGAAAATAAAAAAGGTATTACCAAAGGTGTTTGGCTGAACGGAAAAGAGCTGAAGCGATGGGAGAACTATTCATTGCCTTTTACGAAGGCGCCTGTAGTAAATGCGGCAAAGAAAAATGCTCAGCCGGTAAACGCACCTGTTATCAGGGAGGCAACATTCGTGCTGGATAAAACCGGCGATACCTACCTCGACATGAGCGCATGGGGCAAAGGCGTGGTTTGGGTGAATGGCCATAACCTCGGCCGTTACTGGAATGTAGGTCCGCAGCAAACCCTGTATATACCTGCCGAATGGCAGGTAAAAGGAAAGAATGAACTGATAATATTTGAAATGATAGAAACCGGAAAACAGGAATTGTCGGCATTGGAAAAACCGATACTCGACAGCCTTACAGTGAATTGATAAACAAACTGCATCGCTGATCCGTACCCTAACGATTGTATAAAACCAAAACACGCATATGAAAAGTAAAAAGCGCAAACAGCGCTGGCCGTTCCCTGTAATGGCCCTGCTGCTTATGACCTGCCTTTGTTTGCCGGCTATGGCGCAGAACATAACAGTCACGGGTACTGTTGTGTCTGATTCCTCCGAGGTACTGGGCAATGTTACCGTTTCTCTAAAGAGCGACCCCAGGGTGTCGACCGTTACCGATGCAATGGGGCGTTTCAGTATCAACGTTCCTGCCAATGGCACGTTGA
>CBIHPC010000359.1:0-5894 GCA_966211305.1 uncultured Niastella sp. | reverse complement strand
ATGGTAAAGCCAACCTTGATACCTACATAACCATTCTTCATGGAAGAAGTAGTTTTTACACCATTGGAATTGATGTATTCCATCGTGGTTTTAGGAACGATATTATATTCCAGGCCTACACGAAAGTGACTAAGCTCAACACCTGCCCTGATCATTTGGCCAAACTTGGAACCGCTTGATACCGATGCGCCGTCATCTTCAGTAGAAGCAGCAGCGAGAGAATAAAGACCTAAACCGGCCCCTGCAAATGGACGAACTTTGCTTGAGGTGAAATAATAATCACCGGTAACCAGATAAGATCCTGCAGCTTTAACATCAAATTCCGTGTTGGTTCCGGATGCGTCAGTTCTTCCGCGGGCCATAATTGCCGTTTCCAAACGAAGACCAAGTGAAACACTTGGAATTACTGCATACTTAGGTTCAATAACAAATAGAACTCCGCCTTTTGCGCCTTCACCGCCTGGAATGGCGTAGCCTAAACTAACGTCTACTTTGAAGGGTTTAAACTCATACTGTGCATTTGCAATAGCAACACTGGCTAACAGCAGGAAACTGAGTACAATTTTTTTCATGAAATGTAAGGGTTTTATTAAAGGTCAAAATACACTTGATTTGCCGGGGATCAAAGCTATTTACCCCGGGATGATTTATTTATTCAAAACTTTAACAACTATAGCTACTAATAAATTATTGTGCATACAATAATTTTTCCAACCAGTATACCTGACCTCATCAGAGAAGGCAAATTTTTGCTTTTTTTAACTGGACTGTATTTCTGCCGCAAAATAATAAAAGCATTGAATTGTATTGGGGAATTTAATAAGTGCGCAGTTTTATCAATAAGTGTGCAGTTTTTGACCATAGGTGTGCAAACAGCGGGTTGTTTACTTTACCTGTATTTAAGCCTTCCAAACTGAAATTACTCGCAGATTCGCTGAAAAGTGGCAAATAAAGTGCCCTCTAATTGATAAATTTATAGTGTGGAAAACAATCTTTTTTTATTATTGGGCATATCCCTTGGATTAGGTTTGTTGGTAGGACTTCAGCGAGAGTACGCCAGTTCAAAAACGGCCGGCATCCGTACATTTCCTTTAATAACGCTTACAGGAACAATTTGTGGTTTGCTGGCAAAAGAGCTTGATGGATGGATATTAGTGGCTGGTTTTTTAGGAGTCATTTCTTTACTGGTTATAGGTAACATTCAAAAAATAAAAACAAAACAGGAGGGAAGTGGTATTACAACTGAGGCGGCCGTATTACTTATGTTTGCGCTTGGCGCTTACCTGGTTTTTGGTGAACCCATGGTGCCTGTTGTTCTTACAGGGATCATTACCGTATTATTACATTTTAAAACCTCTTTACACGGATGGGTTAATAAGATCGGTGAACAGGACCTCAGGGCCGTGATGCAATTCATACTGATCTCAATGGTAATTCTGCCAGTTCTTCCGAATACCAGTTACGATCTGTATAATGTTTTAAATCCGAGGGATATATGGCTAATGGTAGTTTTGATTGTGGCCATCAGCCTTTGCGGATACTTTGCTTATAAATTATTCGGCGACAAGGTTGGCGCTTTAATGGGTGGTATATTAGGCGGCCTTATCTCGAGTACTGCCACTACTGCTTCTTACGCTAAAATTGCAGCCCGCAACCTTGCCGGAAGTAATTTTGCCGTTTTTGTAATATTAACCGCATCAGCCGTTTCTTTAGTAAGGGTTTTAATTGAAATAAGAATAGTGTCACCACCATTTTTTATGAACCTGGCATTTCCTCTTATAGCTGAACTGCTTGTCATGATCATTCTTACAGGGATCTTTTCCATCCAACAGCAGAAAGGCGATTTTAAAATGCAGGAGCAAAAAAACCCTGCCGACCTGAAGAATGCCGTTATGTTTGGCCTGCTCTACGCGATCATAAGATTTCTTTCTGCGGCGGCTAATGATAAATTTGGAAATGAAGGGTTATATGTTGTTTCAATTTTATCCGGATTGACCGATATGGATGCCATCACTTTATCTACAGCTAAAATGACGGAGCAAAAAAATATAGAGGCCTCTTTAGGCTGGAAATTAATTCTTATTGCATTTTTGTCGAACCTTGCGTTTAAAGGAGGAATGGCAATGGTAATAGGCGGCAGAGCGCTTGGTAAAAAAATAGCGTTTTTATTTGGCATTGCCATTTTAACCGGCCTCGTAATCCTTTTTATATGGCCTTCCTGAAACAAGGCGCCGTTTTCCATCCGTTAATTGAAACCCGGTATCCGTTAAATAGAAGACCTGTTTTATTATTCTTTACTGCATCTTTGTTTAAAGGCCTGTGTATGAAATGGTATAAAATGGTTCTGTCAATCGTTTGTGTATTGGCCGCCTGGCGCTGCCTCCCGGTTAATGCCCAGGACTTTACCAAACGGGGCGATTCCTGGCAGGAAGTGTTCGCTAATAAAAAGGGAACCGTTACTGCTTTGTATGATGACATAGAGCCCTTTATTTACATGAACCGGGAAGGGGTGCTCGAAGGGGTGGAGTACGAGATCATGGAATCGCTCAAACCCTACCTCAAAACGAAATATGGCATCGAACTAACCATCCAATGGGAGCGCGCAGGTTCGTTCAATAATATTTATAATACGGTAAAAACTACCCGCCGGCAGGGTATTTTCGGCTGGTCGTACTATTCCATTACACCCGAACGCCGTAAAGAAGTTCAGTTCAGCGCGCCGTATATGCCCGACCTGAACGTGCTGGTCACCAACAACCGCGAGCCCATGTACGCCACCTCGCAGGAGTTTACCGTGAAGTTAAAAGACATGAACGCCTACATCATGCCCGGCACCACCATGGAGGAAGACGTGCAATCCTTAAAAGAACATTTTTACCCCTCGCTACCAGTGAAAAAAGTAGATTTAGACTATGATGTATTGCGACTGGTGGCAGGCGATAAGAACGGCTTTGGATATGTTCCCCTGTCGATCTATATCGTAGCCCTGCAAAAAGGTATTAAAGTGAAGCGGCAGAATGTATTATCGAGCCGCCGTGAAGGTTTTGCCGGCGTAATGCCCCTGCACAGCGACTGGAAACCTATCTTCGATGAATATTTTATGTCGGAAGATTTCCGTCTGCTGACAGGAGCTATTGTTGCCCGGTACCTGGGATCGGAAGTAAAGGATCTGGTATTTGGCCCTGCAGAGCAAAAAGCGGCCTCCGCCACACTGCATACCCTCGACCTGGTATCGCTGGAGAAAGAGATTGTTACCAAAAGACTGATGGATACAGCCCTGGAAGTACAACGCCATCAGTCGATGCGTAATAGTATGCTGGTGGCATTATTCTTTATTGTGCTTCTTACGGGCGTACTATACAGCCGGTACAGAACCAAACAAAAATTAAACAGGCAGCTGCAGGAACACAATCAGCAGATCATCGAGCAACATAAAAAGATCGGGCACATGAACCGCCTGCTGAAACTAAAAGTACTGCAGGCGAGAATGAACCCGCATTTTATTTTCAATTCGTTGAATTCAATTCAGTACTTTATAGCAGGGGACGATAAAAAAGCATCGTTACAATACATCGGCAGGTTCTCGGCTTTTTTGCGTAAAGTGATAAACTATGGCGATGAGCTAAGCATTCCGGTTACAGCAGAAGCCGAGCTGTTGAAAGAATACCTGTGGCTGGAACATTGCCGTTTCCCGGGCAGGTTCGACTATGAGATAAAGACCGGCCCGAACCTACAACAGGCGACCATACTACCTTTACTTTCGCTGGGCATGGCAGAAGAAACGTTATATAAGGGTCTGCTGAATTTACCACCGGCTCAAAAAGGAAAACTTGTCATACATTTCAATACAGAAAACAGCTGTCTGGTTGTTTTCATAACCGATAACGGCATGGCGCGTAGCCAGGCAATTGCCCTGGAAAAGAAAAAGGGTTTGAATGGCCAGGAAAATATGCTTGAAAGCCGGATTGAATTGTTCAATGCTCAAAATGGTAAAAAAATCATTAAGAAAGTAAAAGAAGCGGAACACGCAGGCGACGACAACATAAGTATCCTTGAAATACCACAACCACTATTTAACCAGGACCAGACTTAAACAAACTGTTTATTATGAAATGTAAAGCACTGATCGTGGAAGACGAAATGTTAAACCGCGTTTTTCTAAAAAATTTGCTTGAAGAATTCTGCCCGAATATTGAAGTGGCCGCTATGGCCGAAAATGTAGAAGAAGCAGTAGCATTCATAAACACCCATTCGCCCGAAATAGTTTTTATGGATATTGAACTGCAAACAGCCACAGGTTTCGATGTGCTGCAGCAGGTAACCCACCACTCGTTTGAAGTGATTTTTACAACGGCATATGACCATTATGCTATCAAAGCCATAAAGTTCAGCGCCATCGACTATCTTTTAAAACCTATCAATTTTGAAGAGCTGCAGCAGGCCGTTGACAAGGCCATTCGGTCCATTACGGTGAAAGAAAAAGACAACCGGCTGGAATTGCTTTTCAAAAACCTGCAAAGACAACCAGATGATTTTTCAATAAGCCTTTCCACATCCGAAGGCATCGAGTTTGTACCCCTGAACCAGATCATCAGGCTGGAAGCCAAAGGGCCATATACGACCTTTTTTATGAAGAATGCCAACAGCGTGATGGTTAGCAAAAATTTAAAAGAATATGAAATGTTACTGACCGACCACGGGTTTTTCAGGCTACACAATTCCCATATGGTAAACCTCAGGGAAGTAAAAAAGATGTTGAAAGCCGATGGCGGATATGCCGTAATGAACGATGACGCCATGATCGCTATTTCGCCCAGGAAAAAGGATGAGTTCTTTGCCCTGATCTCCCGGCGGCTGGTATAATTTAACCTTCCTCGACATTCATATTGCCCAGCCTTAGCACCGCCTCCCGGCACACGCCATCTATTTTGTGAATATATGGCTTCATGTTATCGACAGGCTCATTGGCCAACGCCCCTTTCTCAATGCGCAACAGGTCTTCCCCGATCACCTGCGTTAATCCAAAAAAGCCGATACCGTTCCTGATAGTATGCGCGGTTTTGTAAATAGCCTTATAGTCGGCTTTTTCGATGGCTTTCTTCAATGCATTGATGTCTTTTGGATTTTGCTTCCTGAAAATATCGATCATTTCCAATACAAAGCGCTTGTTGTTTTTCGTTTGCGCCATTAAAAAGCCCAGGCTCAACCCTGGCGCGTCTTTTCCGGTGGCAGTCGCCAGCGCTTCCGGCTTATGGCGCTTCGCCCAGGCAGCTATTTTATTAAGCAGATCGGTTTCGCGGAATGGCTTTGGCAGATAATCGTTCATGCCTGCCTGTAAACATTTTTCTTTCTCACCCGACAAAGCATGAGCGGTAGTGGCAATAATGGGCGTTGTAATATTCAATTCCCTGATTGCTTTGGTGGTTTTGTAACCGTCCATTACCGGCATTTGAATATCCATCAGTATCAGGTCTACCGTTTGCCGGCCTAATACCTCTACCGCTTTTTTACCATTCCTGGCAATGATAACCTCGAAGCCATTATTCTGCAGAATGATCGAAGCCAGTTTCTGGTTCATCAGGTTATCCTCAACGATCAAAATCTTTTTAATGGAATGGAACTGGTGACTGGCTGCCGGCTCCAGCACCGGCATGGAGATCTGGTCAGCACTTTTAACATAAGGAATGATAAACTGAAATTCCGTTCCTTTTCCTTTTTGGCTCGATACGCTTATCTGCCCACCCTGCAGTTCGATCAATTGTCTGGTGATCGCCAGCCCAAGCCCTGTTCCGCCATATTTTCGGGTGATGTCGGTATCGGCCTGGGTAAACCGGTCGAAAATATGGTTTACCTTACCGGCATCGATGCCAATACCGGTATCCCTCACACTAAAA
>CBIHPC010000358.1:0-5905 GCA_966211305.1 uncultured Niastella sp. | reverse complement strand
CCGCATCCCGGCCGACTACGGGCTCTCCGGCGATGTAAGCTACGAGGAGCTCGATAATTTTTTGAACAGGACAGGACCTGAAATGGACAGTATCATGAGTTTCTAATAACTAATAAAAAGTTATAAATGGAAATCAAGCAATTCATAAAAAAGCTGGAACAATCAAACTTTTTGCTGGTAGCAGAAAATGGTAAACTTATTTTGAAAGGCCAAAAAAAGAGGCAGGCACATGAGGACAATAAGAATTTTGAAGTGGATCCTGAAATAGTTGATTATATAAAGAAGCACAGAGATGAGCTGCTTGAATATATTTCAAAACTGGGTGCCAATGCTCCGAAAGCCGGATCGGAAAATATCACATCGGTTTACCGGCTAAGCGGATTACAACAGGGATTATTGTTTCATAGTTTATATGATAAGTCAGGCGGAGCTTATATAGAACAACTCAGCTGTGAGATCACCCGCCTCGATGAGGCGGTATTTATGACCGCCTGGCAACATCTGCTGGAGCGCCACAGCATCCTGCGCAGCGGATTTTATGCCGATGCATTTTCTGTTCCCGTGCAGTGTGTGTACAACAAGGTACAGCTGCCTGTAGAACGCCTCGATTACCGCCTGCTTACCGCCGAAGAACAACAGCAGCAATTATCAGTCTACCTGTCAAACGACCGCGCACGCGGGTTCAACTTCCGGCAGGCGCCTTTGATGCGCCTGGCGCTTATCCAACTCAGCGATACCAGATATTATTTATTATGGACCTCGCATCACCTGATCCTGGATGGCTGGTCTACACCGGTGTTGATGGAGGAGTTTTTACAAACCTATGAGCTGTTGATAAATGCAGGCACATTACCGCCGCTGACAGAAGACCGTTATGAAGATTATATCCGCTACATCGGCGCCATTGATAAACAGGCGGCCGAAGATTACTGGCGGGCATACCTGGCGGGTATTGAAGAACCTACCTTGTTGCCATTTGTAAAGGATGGCATCAACCGCACGAAGGGAGTAGGGGTTTACCGGCAGGAGTTGCTGACACTTGACAGGAATGAAACAGCAACAGTAGAACAGTTCTGCCGGCAGCACCGCATAACCGTCAATACGCTGATGCAGGGTGTATGGAGTTACCTCTTATACCGGTATACCGGAAGCGCTTCGGTAACTTATGGCGTTACCGTATCAGGACGGCCAGAAGATCTGCCAGGCATGGAACAAAGGGTAGGCGTATATACAAACACTCTGCCCGCACATATACGGATAACGGAAGAAGCAGACCTCATAACATGGCTGCAGTCAATACAGCATGAACAGTTACAAAGCCGCAGGTATCAATACAATTCATTGAGCGAGCTGCAGGATTGGAGCGCACTGGGCGCAGAAATGTTCGACACCATGCTCACATTTCAGAACTACCCCGTAAGTGAAGTAATAGGTTCCCGCAACTGGGGACTGGAAGTGGAGGCTTTCAGCATTCATGAACAAACAAGCAATTATCCTTTATCGCTTCGCATTATGAGCGGTAAACAGATAATGGTTCAGTTCATCTACAAAGAGGCTTCGATCGACAACTACTATATAAAAAGGATAACAACGCATTTTGAGTGTGTGTTGAACCAACTGTTGAACCATACACCGGTTCATATAAGTGAACTGCAGTTGTTGCCAGCAGCCGAGCACAAAGAGCTGCTGTATAGCTTTAATGACACCCATGTTGATCATGGCAGCGCTACCAGCATCCTTGAGCTGTTTGCTGTACACCGCAGGCAGCAGCCCCAGGCGATAGCCCTGATGTACGAAGATGATATTATTACTTATCAGCAACTGGATGAACGCTCCAGCCAGTTGGCACATTATTTAATAGAAAGGGGCATAGTTGCAGAAACGCTGGTGCCCCTGTGTGTTAACCGCGGAACAGCAATGATCGTGTCCATGCTGGCTATTCTCAAAGCCGGCGGGGCTTATGTGCCCCTCGATCCTGCCTATCCGCCTGAGCGGCTGCGTTATATGCTCGAAGATACAGGCGCTTTATTGGTGCTATCTGATACCAACAACCGTAACCATGAAGGCCTTTCCGATATGCACATGATAGTTGACCTGGATGGACAGCAGGATGTGATCAAAAACCATCCATCAACAGCCCCGGAAGTATCCATAGCACCCGGACAGCTCGCCTATGTCATTTACACTTCCGGCAGCACCGGCCGCCCCAAAGGAGTGCTCATCGAGCATAAGGGGATATTGAACATGGTGCAAAGCCATAAAAACATTTTATCAGTAAAGCCCGGCGCACGCATACTGCAGTTTGCTTCCATCAGTTTTGATGGGTCCGGCCAGGAGATCTTCAATACCTTATGTAATGGCGCCAGCCTGGTCATTGCCAGTTCAGAAGAACTATTGTCGCCCCAGAAACTGGGGCGGCTCCTGAGGCAACGCGCGGTAGATATTGCCACCCTGCCGCCCTCTTACCAGGCAGTGATGGCTGGCGAGTGGCAGGGACTGCAACTGGTATACTCCGCAGGCGAAGCGCTGCAATCATCCGTTGGCCGTTCCATCATTGAAAGCGGCGTCAGGCTGATCAATGGTTATGGGCCCACAGAAAATACCGTAACCGTCACCCTCAGTGAGACGCCTTTGTGCCCGGACGGATCTGTAACCATAGGCCGCCCCATCAGCAATGTGCAGGTATATATAGTCGATAGTAAGCTGCGCCTGCAGCCGGTAGGCGTACCCGGCGAACTGTTGGTAGGAGGCATTCAGGTGGCAAGGGGATATTTGAACCGCCCCGAACTGACACACGAAAAATTTATACCCAACCCATTTGGCAAAGGCCGTTTATACCGCACCGGTGACCTGGCCCGCTGGATGGCCGACGGGCAAATAGAATACATTGGCCGCATAGACGACCAGGTGAAGCTGCGTGGTTATCGCATCGAACCGGGCGAAGTGGAACGTGTATTACAACAAAGCCCCGGGGTAGGGCAGGCGGTGGTCGTACTGGCCAGCACAACGCCCCGGCGCCTGGTGGGCTATATAGTAAAAAGCCCCGCCTACGACAAAGCAGCAGTACAGGCCTATTTGAACAGCCGGTTGCCCGATTACATGGTGCCTGTACTGGAAGAACTCGAAAGCATTCCGGTGACAGTGAACGGAAAGGTTGACCGCCGCCAGCTTTCCATGCTGAGTGAAAAAACTAAAGCTGTTAAAGACCAGGCAGGGCCCCGCAACGAAGTGGAAACTGTGCTGGTACGTATCTGGTCAGAGTTGCTGGAGCTGCCAACGGTTGGAATAAACGATAATTTTTTTGAGCTCGGTGGTCACTCGCTGCTCGCCATCCGCATGATTTCCGCCCTGCGAAAGGAGCTGGGCATGGAACTCGATATCCGCGAGATCTTTGATCATCCGGTGATCAGTGAGCTCGCAGCAATACTTTCCGGTGGCCCCACCACAGCAAATGGCGGTCTCCCTGCTATTGCCGCATATGACCGCCACCAGCCCATACCCCTGTCTTATTCACAGGAACAATTGTGGTTTGTAGACCGCTTACAGGGCAGCCGCGAGTATCATATGCCTTATGTTTTCCGCCTGCGTGGGCACCTGGATATAACAGGTTTTGAACACGCGCTACGCGATGTCGTCCAGCGCCATGAGATCCTTCGTACAGTGATAAAAGAAAAGGACGGCCAGGGATATCAATATATCCGCGATAGCAGCGACTGGAATTTACACTACATAACGCAATCCAATGTAGATATACATTCATTGATCAATCAAAACATTGATCTGTCGGCTGACTGGATGTTGAAAGTGTGGGTGATAAAGGAAAGCCCCGATGCGCATTTGCTCGTAGCGCTGCTGCATCACATAGCCTTTGACGGGTGGTCGATGTCCATCCTCATCAAAGAGCTCTCAGCACTGTACCGCGCACGTTTAAGTGGCCAACCGATTGCCCTGCCCGCCCCGGCGATACAATATGCCGATTATGCGATCTGGCAGCGCCGTTATTTATCTGCGCAGCAGATGGCAGAAAAAATAGGTTACTGGAAAAAACAACTTTCGGCATTGTCGCCGTTGCGTTTACCGGCAAACTATCCACGACCTGCGCACCAGAGCATCCGCGGCGCTACGGTAGTGCGCATGGGCGATGAACTGTTGTTAAGATCGCTGGAAGCTTTGTCGCGGGCTGAAGGAGTAACCCTGTTCATGACCCTGCTTGGCGTGTTCAAGGTATTGTTATACCGCTATACGGGGCAGGAAGATATATATGTTGGTGCACCCGTGGCCGGCCGGCATCAGCATGAAGTGGAAGGACTTATAGGTTTCTTTGTCAATACACTGGTATTGCGCACCGAAGTGCGGTCGTCAGATCGGTTCCGCGATGTGCTGTTGCGGGTGAAGGGCGTTACGCTGGAGGCCTATGCGCACCAGGAGGTGCCATTTGAAAAAGTAGTAGCGGCCCTGGGCCAGGAACGGGACCTCAGCCGCCATCCATTGTTTGATGTAAAGTTCCAGCTGGAGAACATGCCCGAGCCTGGTGATCTTGACCTGGGCGGGTTACGATTGGAAGGCCATGAATCATTATCCGTCAAAGCCCAGATGGACCTGTCGCTGGATGTGCGGCAGATGCAGGATGGCTTACGGCTCGTGCTAACCTATTGTTCAGACCTGTACCAGGAACAGACAGCCACGCAGCTGCTGGACCATTACCTGAACTTATTGCATGCCCTAATACGGCAGCCAGATGCATATATAGAGCAATTACCGATGTTAGGTCAGCAGGAGAAATACCGGTTGTTACATGCATTTAATGATACCGCCACAGCCATTGAACCGGCTACCATCATCGATCTGTTTGCAAAACAGGTAGCCCTCAACCCCGATGCAATTGCCTTGGTGTATGAAAACCAGTCGCTCAGCTACCGGCAGCTCGATGAGCGCTCCAACCAACTGGCGCATTACCTGCGCCACAAGGGCGTCAAAGATGAAACACTAGTGCCCATATGTGTAGATCGCAGCCTCAACATGATAATAGGTTTACTGGGGATCCTCAAAGCAGGGGGTGCCTATGTGCCTGTTGACCCGGCCTATCCAACCGGACGGATCGCGTATTTACTGAGCGATACAGCCGCCACCATCGCAGTGAGCATACAGGCCTGTGAAGACCGATTCGAGCATACGGGTATTCAAACATTGGTGTGCCTTGACAGCCACAGTGAGCAGATCGCAGCCTTTGCCGTAACGCCGCCTTCCACCACACTAAAGCCGGATAACCTGGCATATGTTATATACACTTCCGGCAGCACGGGCCGCCCAAAAGGCGTGATGGTTGAACACAAGGGAGTAGTAAATCTTGTACATAGCCAAACGAAACCGTTGGGGTTACGCCAGGGAATAAACGTATTGCAATTTGCGACCATTAGTTTTGATGCATCCTGTTATGAAATCTTCTGCACATTACTGCATGGCGGCCGGTTGTTCCTTATAACAAAAGAAACCATCTTGAACACAGGCCTGTTACGTGATATGATCCGGAAGAATGAGATCGAACTGATCACATTGCCGCCCAGCTATCAGAAAGCACTCAAAGAAGAAACATTTAATTTAAAAACGATAGTATCAGCGGGTGAAGCATTAGATAAAAATACTGCCACCCGCCTTATAGAAAAGGGTGTTAAAGTAATTAACGCCTATGGTCCAACCGAAAATACGGTTTGTGCCACCTTATCTGAAAACCCGTTAAAAGATAATGGTGTAATAACGATCGGCAGGCCTTTACAAAATGTACAGGTATATATAGTAGATAAGGCATTGAACCTGCTGCCCGAAGGAGTAATGGGCGAACTATGCATCGCTGGCGCGCAGGTAGCGCGCGGTTACCTGAACCGGGAAGAGCTGAGTAAAGAACGGT
>CBIHPC010000357.1:0-5907 GCA_966211305.1 uncultured Niastella sp. | reverse complement strand
TGGCAAACGCCTATCGCGCTGCGCAAACATCCACCATTCGCAACGCCAATAAATTTCTGTACAGAGACCCCGATGACCCGGAAGCATTGCCCGAAGTGGTGCTGCCTTATGGCGGTTTCTACAACCGGTCTGAAGACGCCCTGGTGAACTTCGATATCCGCAACAGTTTGAACTATACGAAAACTATTGCGGGTAAACATGTTGTGAATGCATTGGCTGGCCAGCAGATAAAGTATGCCGACAGGCAGCATTACTCCAATACCGGTTATGGTTACCAGTATGAGAATGGCGGAGTGCCCTTTACCGATTACCGGATCCTGAAGCAATCGATAGAAGCGAATTTCCCATACTATGAAATGAGCAAGGAGTTTGATCGCTTTGTGGCTTTATATGCATCCGGTACTTACACTTATGATTCCAGATATAATTTTACAGGTACGGTTCGCTATGATGGTTCCAACCGGTTGGGAAAATCGCCCAAAGCCCGCTGGCTGCCAACCTGGAGTGTGGCCGGTTCATGGAATATAGACCAGGAAGAGTTTATGCGTGATTATGGGTTTGTCGATTACCTCACGTTGCGCGGTACGTATGGTTTAACGGCCAGTATGGGCCCTGCCACCAACTCGAGCATCGTGTTGAAAAATGCCACTTCAAGGCGCCCATACGCCAATGAAACGGAATCTGTGATCCAGCTCATCAATCTCGAAAACAGCGATCTTACCTGGGAAAAATTGTATACGACCAACCTGGGTATCGATGCCGGGTTCCTGGGCAGGCGAATGAACGTGAGCCTCGATGTTTATCAACGCAAAAGTTTTGATCTCATCAGCACCATTAAAACCTCAGGTATCGGCGGTGAGCCTTATAAAGCGGCCAACTATGCCGATATGGATTCGAGGGGCGTGGAAGTACTGTTAAGCGGTGAAGTTATCCGTAAAAAGAACTGGGGCTGGAAAACGACACTGACCTTTGGTTATAACACAACCAAGATCACCAACGCAGAAAATGAGCCCAATATCTTCAACCTGGTAAGCGCTGAAGGCGGCAATAAAAAAGGCTATCCTGTTCGCAGCCTTTTCTCTATAAAATATAACGGGTTGGAACCGTTTACCGGCGCCCCCACTTTTGTCGATGAAGAAGGAAAAAGCAGTAAAACGGTGTATATGCAGTCTGAGTCGACAGGCAACCTGCAATACGAGGGACCGGTTGATCCGCCCATTACCGGTGGATTTTCAAACACCTTTCATTACAAGGCTTTTTCACTGAACGTGTTCATCACTTACCAGGCAGGCAATACCATCAGGTTGTACCCTTCGTTCAGAACCAGCTATTCCGACCTGGATGCCATGCCCAGGGAATTTTACGACCGCTGGAGCCTGCCCGGTGATGAAAAATATACCAGTGTTCCTTCCATACTGGATGCATTTGCCCAGGCGCAGTTAGGTGGCGCATATCCTTACAACAACTATAACTATTCAACCGAGCGGGTAGCCAAAGGCGATATGATACGGTTAAAGACCGTATCGCTGGCGTACCAGTTGCCCGCTTCGATGATCAATAAATTCAAATTAAATAATGCTTCTGTAACTGCTGCCGCTATTAATCCCTGGCTGATCTACAGCGATGAAAAGCTGCGTGGCCAGGACCCTGAGTTCTTTAATTCCGGGGGCGTAGCGCAGCCGGTGCAGAAGCAGATCACGCTGGCGCTTAAAGTCGGACTTTAACGGCAATCGGCAATCGTGAATCGGCAATAGAATCCCGAAAAGCATAACTCGAAATTTATAGCGAACATGCAAAAAGTATTATCATATACATTACTAATATCACTGTTAGGGACTGGTGCCAGTTGTAAAAAATTCCTGGAGAAGCATCCCGATAACCGGGCTTCGCTGGAATCGCCGGAGCAGGTGTCGCAAATACTGGCTACCGCATACCCGCAAGGGAACTACATGGCTTTCACCGAGTCCATTTCAGATAATGTATCCGATAAAGGAACGGGCGGCCTCGATCTTACTGTAAAACAACCCTATTTTTTTGAAGATGTAACCGAGAACGAACAGGATTCACCCGAAGGCTACTGGAATGCCTGTTATGCGGCCATCGCTGCAGCTAATCAGGCGCTGGAAGCATGTAATCAGGCGCCTGACCCGGGCAGGTATTCGTCGCAGAAAGGCGAGGCGCTGATCTGCCGGGCCTATGCGCATTTTATGCTGGTGACACTGTTTGCCAAACCATATAGCGCTACCGGTTCATCAACCGATGCCGGTATTCCTTATGTGCTTACCCCGGAGAAGGTGATCTTTCAGAAGTATACCCGCAAAACGGTGGGTTATGTTTATGAAATGATCGAAAAGGACCTGCTGGCCGGTTTGCCGCTGCTCGATGATACGCGTTACACCGTGCCGCGTTATCATTTTACCAAAGCGGCAGCCAACGCATTTGCTGCGCGTTTTTTCCTGTATAAACAGGATTATGCCAAAGCGCTCAACCATGCCAGCGCCGTGTTCTCCACAACGAATATCACTGCCGGTTTACGCCCGTGGAATACCACCTACCTCACGCAGACCTATAGAGAACTTTGGGCTAATTATGCAAAAGCTTCCGAACCGGCCAACCTGTTGCTGGTTGAAACCGCTTCTTTGTGGGCAAGAAATTATTATAGCGAACGCTATGGTCTGGATGCAGATAAAAGAACGGAGATCCTGAGCTCGAATGTAACCGGAGGTGCCTGGGCTTTCACCCGCCAAACCTATACGGTTGGAACCAACAATTACATGTTGCCAAAGATCAATGAATATTTTGTAAAGTTATCGGTGAACGCTACCATTGGTTATCCTTATGTGATGGTGCCCCTGTTTACTGCCGAGGAAGCATTGTTCAATAGAATTGAAGCGAGGATATATCTCAACGACCTGGGCGAAGCGTTACACGACCTCAATGAGTACGCTTCAACCCGCATCTACAATTATAATGCGGCGGCGCATACGATCACCAATAGCAGGCTCACAACCTATTATAATACGTCAGATCTGCGGATGGCGATGTTAGCGGCTTTGCTCGATTTTAAACGCGCCGAGTTCGTACAGGAAGGTATGCGCTGGTTCGATCTGGCACGCTATGATCTGCCGGTAACACATACCACCGTTAATGGACCAACGCTTACACTTGAGCCGGGCGATAAGCGCCGGTTGTTTCAAATTCCTGAATCAGCCAGACTGTCTGGTGTTGAATTAAACCCACGTTAAATCATGATGCAATGGTGAACGATATAAAAAAAATACTCTTTGTTTTCTATATGGTTTTTTCACTTGCTTCCTGCAAAAAGGAATCGATTGGTGATGTAGAGAATATTCCGGGTTTAGGCGGTGATACCTGGGCGCCCACACCAATAGATAACTGGATCAACGATAGTTTAACCGAACCCTTCAACATAGCGGTAAAATATAAATGGGACCAGTTTGAACTGAGCCTGAACAAAACGCTGGTACCGCCTAAGGAAGATAAGATCATCCCGGCGCTGAGCGCTGTAAAGAAAGTGTGGATCGATACGTATATCGCAGAAACGGATTCTTTGTTCATGAAAAAATATGTTCCGAAATTTTTTGCCCTCTGCGGCAGCGCCAGCTGGAACACCGACGGTACCATTACCCTGGGTACGGCCGAAGGCGGAAGAAAGGTGGTGCTGTATGTGCTGAACGATTTCAGAAGCAGGGATATGTCTGGTTATACGCCTTCAGATTCCTTTAACATCAAACAAATGTTCCACACCATCGAGCACGAGTTTGCACATATTCTTCACCAGACCATCATGTACCCCCAGGATTATAAATCGATTTCAGTTGGTTTCTATACTTCAAACTGGAATAACGTATCGGATGCAAATGCACGCAGGGATGGGTTCGTGACTGCTTATTCCATGTCGTCGCCCGATGAGGATTTCGTGGAAATGGTGTCGATGATGCTGATAGAAGGAAAAGCAGGTTTTGAGGCCATTGTGAAAAGCATACCCCCGGGCACCAGCGCCAATAATGTAACACAGGCGCAGGCAATTAGCAAGTTGCGTCAGAAAGAGGCCATTGTGGTCAACTATTTCAAAGATACCTGGGGGATAGATTTTTATAGCCTGCAGGCAAAGGTACGTGCGCAGGTAGTTAATCTGATTAAATAGTTTAAAGAACAATTAATGAAAAAGTCTTTTACATACTTATTGGCAGCAACTATCGCACTCGCCGGTTGCAACAAACCCGAAGATGCTTTTGATAAGTCGCCCGATGAGCGTATCAATGAAGCGCTGGCCACTTATCAGTCGGCCCTAACTTCCTCACCATATGGCTGGAAAGGATTGATCTATCCGGCCGGACTGAGGGGCGGGGTGGTGTCGTTCTATTTCAAATTCAACGAAAGCAACCGGGTTGAAATGTTCTCCGATTTTGATTCTGCCTCCGCGGTAACGCCAATGACCGCAAGCTACCGGTTGAAGGCACTGCAACAGCCTGCGCTGATCTTCGATACGTATTCCTATGTGCATGTGCTGGCCGATCCCGACGGGTCGGTGAACGGTGGCGGTTATGGCGGCGGCCTGGGCTCCGATTTTGAATTTGCGATAGACGGAATTTCCGGCGATACGGTAAAACTTACCGGCCGTTTCAATAACAGCAAAGCATTCCTCGTAAAAGCTACCCAACAGGATATGCAAAACTATTACGACAAAAAGTATGGTAACAGGCTTTTCAGCAACATTGGTAAATACATCACTTATTTTAAGCGACTGGTTGCAGGCGGTGTGCAGTATGAGATCCAGGTTAACCAAACCACCCGTAACATCACCTTTACCTGGGTAGATGCCAACGGGAATGTAAAGAGCTCCACTACCGGTTATTATTATACACCGGATGGCATAATCCTTTCGCCCGCGTTTTCAGACGGAACAACCACCATTCCGGCTTTGAATAACATCAGCTGGAATGCCTCAACCACAACATTGTCGTTCAGTGTAAACGGAACGGCGTCATCAATAGTTGGTTCCGGCCAGCCGATAAAAATAGACCTGGATGGCCCCCGGCGCTGGTGGCAGTATGCGCTCGACCAGGGTGGTTACTGGATCTCACCGGAAGGTTTCCATGTAAACGGTGTTGATGATGCGTATGGCATAAGCGAAACCAGCAATTTCTATTTCCTGTTGTTCTGGCCGCGATATGGTACTTCCGGCGGCATCAATTACGACCTGGCAGGTTATGTAAAACTGATCAATAACGCTTTGTCGTTGCCATATGGAAATGCTTTCCGTCAACCCACATTTACCGGCGATGGCCGCGTGATATTCCCTTTGTTAGGTACGCTGGGCACGGTTCCTTCTGCCGATTCAATACCCGTGGCAAGAACGCGTATACAGTTTTCCGATGCAAGCGGGTATTATCTCGTGCGCCTCGATTCAACCACGTATGATATGGTGAGTGCGAAAGATGGCAAGGCGTGGATCAACTGGCAATTTTGACGATAAAACAAAAGTTATTGTATTTCCTATTTAAAACCTGCTGCTGATTCGGCCCTATGAAAACAGCTGCACGATGCATACTATATGATTTAAACTACAGGTTACAAGCAACATATTCACTGTAAACGAAAGGCTTTGGTATTTCGCGTTTAGCGTCAGGCGTTTAGCGTTCAGCGGCTGCCTGACCATGCATTGTATTGCCTTAACCAAAATTGAAAGTAAGCAAGAAAGATTCTATAAAACAAAATACTGCTCCATGAGAAACGGCTACTCATACAGGCTTGTAAAGAAAATTGGCTGGTTGATCCTGATGTTTTTTGCAACGCTTCAGCTCAACGCCCAAATTGATATCAGTATTGGAAACGGTACTACAGGTAATGCTGATAATACGTATCCCTGTCCCATTCAGGACT
>CBIHPC010000356.1:0-5912 GCA_966211305.1 uncultured Niastella sp. | reverse complement strand
ATTCCACCGAGTTTGGCAATCCGCGTTTTCCCGAACCACGGAAGATGGTAGATAGTGTACATGAAATGAATGCGCACATCATTATTTCGGTATGGCCATCGTTCGGAAATAAAACCAAAATTTACCAGGCGTTCAAAGAGCGGAAAATGTTGTTCGGCGATTTCGTTACATGGCCCATAAATCAGAATGTAGAGGTGTATGATGCATTCAACCCACACGCCCGCGATATCTACTGGAGTTACATGAACAAAAACATTTTCTCCATCGGTATTGACGGCTGGTGGCTCGATTCAACCGAGCCTGATCACCTGAAAGAAAAGGAAAGCGATGAAACGCACAAAACCTACCTCGGCGCTTACCGGAAAGTGCGGAACGCATACCCGCTTATTCACACAGGCGGAGTTTACAAACATCAAAGAGATGCAACTGATAATAAAAGGGTTTTTATTCTGGCCAGATCGGCCTTCGCCGGTCAGCAGCGGTTTGGCACCATGATGTGGTCGGGTGATGTGCCATCGGGTTGGAACGTTTTCCGCAAACAGATCTCTGGCGGGCTCAATCTTTCTTTATCGGGCCTGCCGTACTGGAACAGTGACATTGGTGGTTTCTTTTCAGGCAGAAATTATCCAAAAGGAGTGAACGATGCTGCTTTTCATGAACTGTATGTGCGCTGGTTACAGTTCGGCGCTTTTTGCCCCATGATGCGTTCCCATGGAACCGACACGCCGCGGGAAATTTATCAGTTCGGCGCCAAAGGCGACTGGGCCTATGATGCAATTGAAAAGTTCATCAATCTCCGTTACCGGTTGCTGGCCTATAATTATTCCAACGCATGGCAGGTAACTGCCCGTGCAGGCACCATGATGCGCGCCCTGGTAATGGATTTTCCTGCTGATAAAAAAGTATGGAATATCGACAACGAGTATATGTTTGGAAAATCACTGTTGGTATGCCCCGTAACCGATTCGATGTATACAGGCAGAACAAACGGTGAAACTACGGTTGATCTTAAAACGATCAAAAAACAAAAGCTGTATTTGCCGGCAGGTACCACGTGGTTCGACTTCTGGACCGGTGAAAAGCTGCCGGGTGGACAGGAGGTAGAGAAAGAAACACCTGTTGACATAATGCCTTTATATGTAAAGGCAGGATCGATCGTACCTTTAAGTCCGCTTCAGCAATATGCGGGCGAAAAGAAAGAAGATACATTGGAACTAAGGATCTATGAAGGCGCCGATGGGAATTTTACTTTGTATGAAGATGAAGGCGACAATTACAATTATGAAAAGGGAAAGTATGCCACCATTGACCTCGTATGGAATAACAAAGCGGGAGCGTTGACGATCAAAGACCGTAAGGGCAGTTTCAAGGGTATGCGCGAACATAAAACATTCAAGGTGGTTCTGGTGAACAGCAAAAATGGAACTGGCATGGATATACCCCGGCAGTTTAATAAGGTTATACATTATACAGGCAAAACGGTGGTCAGTACTATCAAACCTTAATTAACGAATGTAAAATTAAAGCAACAACAGTGAGCCTGCCGGATGCTCGTCTTCTATTATAAGGAGATATTCATGGGCCAACCTATAAGGTGATTTTGAATACATTCTGAAGCCGGAAACCCGGGAAGCCCATTAACTTCTGATTAACTAATTATACACCTGCCGCTTCAAAATGATTTCAGATTTTATAGTTTAATTTGTGTCTTTGTAGCAAATATGAATATTTTACGATCAAGGTATTCAATCCTGGTTAATTTTATTCTGTTTTTCCTGATAATTTCCTTCATTACGCGAACAATACTGTTAATAGAAGGAGGGAGCAAAACAGATATCGGCCTGCTTTCCCTTTTCCGCGTGTTCGGGAAAGGATTTGTATTCGATCTGTCGGTGGCACTTTTCTTTTGCGCAGCCTATGCGGTTTATCTTTTAGTATTGCCCCAGCGCTGGAATAAAAGCATAGCCAATCGCATCATTACTTATATCTCCTTTTTTATAGTGGTGCTTATCATTATGTTTTCTTTTTTTGCAGAGTTTGTTTTCTGGAATGAGTTTGAAAGCCGGTTCAATTTTATTGCCGTTGATTATCTCGTATACACGTTTGAGGTCATAAACAATATCAACCAATCGTATCCCTTGCCCTGGCTTATAAGCGGTATGGTATTGCTTACCTTGCTGGTTGGTTTTATATTTTGGAAACAGAAGGTGTTTGCATATAGTTTTAATGCTCATACCCGTTTTGCCACCCGTTTAAAAATATCAGGTATATTATTGCTGGCCGTATCGGGCTGTAGTTTTTTTGTTTGCAATTCCTGGGCTGATACCGGTACAAACCGTTATCAGAATGAAATTTCAAAGGCGGGGATCTTCTCCTTCTTTTCGGCATTCCGTAACAATGAACTGAACTATTATGATTTCTATGCGAAGGAAGAAGAGAAAGCGATTTTCGCAACGGTAAAACAGGGGATGGCTGGCGATGGTGTACAATTTACCGGGGACGCTGCAAGTATCCGCCGGCTGATCGGCAATCCCGGTGAGGTACAACATCCCAATGTTATCCTGGTTACCATTGAAAGTTTAAGCGCCGGGTTTATGCAACATTTCGGCAATACCCAACGGCTGACACCGGTGCTCGATTCACTGGCCGATAAAAGCATTTTGTTCACGAATATGTATGCAACCGGTACCCGCACGGTGCGTGGCATGGAAGCGCTTACCTTATGCGTGCCGCCAACACCGGGTAACAGTATCGTAAGAAGAGAAGGCAATGCGCATCTTTTCAATGTAGGTACCATATTCAGAAAAGCCGGTTATACAAGCGGTTTTTTTTATGGCGGCGACGGTTACTTTGATAACATGAATAATTTCTTTGGCAATAACGGGTTTGCTATTACCGACAGGGGAGGCCGGTTACTGCCCAATGAACGGTTCAATACTACTACACGTACAATTATACCTGATGAGCGTGTTCATTTTGAAAACGCCTGGGGTATTTGCGATGAAGACCTGTACGATGCGGTGATCCGGAATGCCGATAAACAGTTTGACCGGCACCAGCCGTTCTTTGATTTTGTAATGACCACTTCCAATCATCGGCCGTTTACCTATCCGGAAGGAAAGGTTAATATTCCTTCGGGCCAGGGCCGCGAAGGCGCGGTGAAATATACCGATTATGCCATCGGGCGTTTTTTACAAAAGATCCGTTCAAAACCCTGGTTTGCCAATACGATAGTGATCTTTGTGGCAGACCATTGCGCCAGCAGCGCGGGTAAGAACGAGATCAGCGTAGATAAGTATCATATTCCCTGTCTGGTGTACAATCTGCATGGAAATACCGCAAAAGTGATCAGCGATCAATGCTCGCAAATCGATCTGTTCTCAACGCTGTTCGGATTGATGCACTGGAAATATGAATCTAACTGGTATGGGCAAAATGTATTGTTGCCGGCATATCAGCCGCGTGCATGGGTGGCAACCTATCAAAAGCTCG
Organism: uncultured Niastella sp.; assembly: GCA_966211305.1. Classification (GTDB taxonomy): domain Bacteria; phylum Bacteroidota; class Bacteroidia; order Chitinophagales; family Chitinophagaceae; genus Niastella. The sequence goes on along the minus strand of CBIHPC010000356.1, from coordinate 2,420 downwards.
GTTATTTACAGCACGATAGCCTGGTGGAGTTAAGTCCGCAACGGCAGATCGCTACTTATAAATGGAATGCAGCAACGGATGAACAGCGCCCCATAGCAAATAATGCCCTGCTTACAAGAAAAGCCATCGCTTCCTACCAGACAGCCTATTATTTGTACAAAAACGGAGGAATGAAAGAATGATGTAATGACCCAGTGGGGTAAGCGCCGTTGGCGATAGCAGCTAAGAACAACCGCACCGGGTTAATAAATGATTGAATTAATCTTTTTTATTATGCCTCCGTTCGCATTCTTCCGGCATAATTTAAGTGTATTCCTGCCAATACTTTTTCCGCACAATTTCCGTTTGTAGCGGAAATATTTCTTCAACCCTTTGAAACATGTCGAAATTCAATCTTATTACGGAGCAGGAAGCCAACGAACGATTTCAGATCTCGAAGTACATCAGGGGGAAATTGGGTAAAACAGGAAGGTATTTGTTGCTGGAAGGCAATGTGGAGATGGAGGATGACACCGACCTGCAGGTGCTTTGTTCCAATGCGAAAGCGAACGGGGTAATTGTGAATGGTGATCTTACTATAAAGGGCATCCTGTATCAGCCAGACGTAGATCATGGGGAAACCTTATTCGTTACGGGAAACGTGAACGCCAAAAGCGTCAATAAAGGCGGCGCTGAATTTTATATCCTCGGCAACCTGGCAGTGGAGCAAACCATTTACGGCTATTACAACCACGGCAGCCTGGTAGTGGAAGGCGATACCGAAGCCGTTACCATTTTTGCCGAAGATCATTATTTCAGGTTTGGCGGTGATGTACAGGGACTGGTGATAGATACCGGGAAAATAGATGGGGTAGAAGCTGATTATAAGACAACCGAACCGCTTTTGGACGAGTTGATCAAAAACGATCATTACAGCGATACGGGAACGCTTAGTCAATACATTAATACCGGCCGGCATATTATCGATCCCGAATATATTTCTGCACTGAAACGGAACTGGGTGTATGATGCGGCAAACACGGTTTCTGCAAAACCGCAGTTGATCGGTATGCCTGAGGCGAGGGACCGGTTCGACCTCAACAGGTATGAACCCTTTGGTGAATTCAGTTTCGATAAGATCATTCTGCTCGACGGTCATGTTTTTATTGACGGCGATCTGAACCGGGATTGGACTGCAAAGACACTGGAAGCATTGGGTGAAGATCCGGGGCTGGATGGTACACTGATACTGGTGAATGGCTCGTTGACTGTGGCCGGCGCCATAAAGCCTTCTGATGAAAATTTTCCTTTTTTGCTGGTACTGGGCAATGTGCAATGCGATGTGCTGCTGAGTTATGATGAATGTATTTATATAACCGGTGATGCCGATATCACCTATGCCTTCGACGGAAACTACAATGACGGTAGTATCGTCATAGAAGGAAAAACACGGGTTCCCTATGTGCTGAATTCGGATCACAGTTCAAGGATAGACCCGGAAGGCGCCATCCTGATCAATTACTTTGGTGACTTCGATGATTTATTCGAATACGATTATACCAGAAAGGATTTTGAACGGGTGATCGTGTCTTCGGTGCTTGACCAGAATGGGAGAATAATACCACCTGCATTTATCAAACTGTTGAAAGCAGGTAAATCGCCGTTAAAAAAAGGAGCGCGTCCCGCGCGGTTGATCCTCGAAGAAGAATTAAAACAACTGGGCACTGCAACGGCTGATATCGTGGAGCTTGACCTGACCGGTAAAAAACTGAAAGAGTTCCCGGTTGCATTAACAAAAATCACTTCACTCAGGAAACTCATCCTGAATGAAAACTATATTGAAAGCATACCCGCAGGTATAAAAGACCTGGTAAACCTGGAAGAACTGCATCTCGAAAAATGCGGGTTGAAAAACCTGGCGCCGGAGATCGGGCTGTTACCCAACCTGAAAGTATTGAATGTGGCCAACAACGGTGAGCTGGCATTGCCCGAAAGCATCAATAACCTGTCGTCGCTACGGACACTGAAGATCTCCTGTAATAAAGGTTTTGGTTTACCGGCCGATGTGGGCAGGCTCACAAACCTGGAGAAACTGATCTGTTACCAGTGCAGTACCGCAGCGCCCATCGAATTTCCTCCCTCAATAACCCGGTTAAAAGGGTTGAAGTGTTTGCAGATGGGCAGCAATTCTATTTTATCAATTCCTGAAAGTTTTCCCGAACTGCAAAACCTGGAAGAATTGGACCTGAATGGGAGTTTGTGTTATTTGAATGAACTGCCGGCGTTGTCGAAATTGAAAAATTTAAAGGTGCTGCATGCCAGCGGGTTGGCCAACTATACTACAACTCCTGCGGCAAAGCAAAGTTTGCTGCGATCATTCTTTGCCATCACCAGCCTCGAAGCATTGTATATCGATCGCCATGGCGAACGGAAAGAGAAGT
>CBIHPC010000355.1:0-5928 GCA_966211305.1 uncultured Niastella sp. | reverse complement strand
TCGGTATAATTGTTCCCCACATATTGTTCGCGGTTGGCAACACCCTGCAGCAGAATACTTGCCTCGATACCTTTGAAATGGAAGCCTGCCGTCAACCCATAATAGATCATGGGCCGTTCTTTACCCATGGGCGCTATATCGAACTGATCGATAACGCCGTCGCCGGTAAGGTCTTTATAGCGAATGTCACCTGCATGCGGCGTATAACCTGCAATAGCAGGTGCGCTGGCGGCTTCAGCTCCCGTTTGAAAAAGTCCGTCGGCAACCAAACCATATCGCTGCCCAACGGGATGACCGGTACGTACGTTCCATGCATTGGGCTGAAGCTGCTCATCCATGAAGATCACTTTAGACTGTTGTACAGAACCATTACCGGTGAAAAAATAATTGAGGGCGCCTATCCGGTCCTGCCACGTAAGCGTTAACTCGCCTCCTTCATATAAATTGATGCCGATGTTCTCTACCGGGTAAGACGAACCGATCAGCGCAATGCTGCGGCCTCTCGTTTGCATCACATCGGAATAGCGTTCGTGATAATAATCTGCCGTCAGCAACAGGCGGTTGTTAAGGAATGCCATATCAACACCGGCATTCAGTTTATCGGCCTTTTCCCAGGTAGCGCTTACGTTGGCCAGCACCTGGCTGCCCGGCACCCCCTGTTCACCCAAACCGGCCCCATTGGGATAATTGTTGCCAATAGGATAAGTACCGGCCACCTGCGTAAAGTACTGGCGCCACATGTAATACCCGTAAATATCTACATTGGCATTCCCCGTTCGGCCATAGGTAACCCGCCATTTCAACTGGTTCAGCCAGCCTGATAACGATTGCATCCAGTTTTCTCTGGCCATATTCCAGCCAAGGCCGCCGGCATAAAAAAGTCCGTACCGGTTACCGGGTGCAAACCGGTCGTAGCCGCTGTAGTTCACAGCGCCTTCCGCAAAATATTTTTCTGCATAACTATAGGTAGCCTTAGCTGCAAAATTGGTAAGCGAAGAAGGGATATCGTAGTTCAGCAATACATTCTTTTGATCGAACAACAGCATACCGCCCACGTTGTGATCGCCGAACTGCCGGTTATAACCTGTTGACAGTTGCACAAAGCGGTACCTGGCCCAGGATGTACCGGTGAAATTATTTACCTGGTTAATGGTACTGCCATACCGGTGATACGCCGTATCGCCTGAAGCCGAAATAGATTGCGAAAACACCGGCGCCTGTTTGCTGCGGTCCTGGTTGCTGGCCGTTTGTACCGATACATTGCCTTTTGCTTTTACCCACCAGCCTTTTACCCAGTTATCGAGTTTGTAACCGAGGTCGAGGTTAACCATCACATCGCGCTGATGATCGGTCATATAACCGGAAGCAATGGTTTGCGCCAGCAGGTTCTGTGTATAATTGGAGGTTCCGCCAAAAGACTTGTTTGCATTGTAAACAGGGTACGCATTGTTGGGGGTGGTCAACAACCCCTGCAATATGGCAGCGGTAGTTGCCCCGGGCTGGGTGCCATCCTGTAAACGCCCGAAGAGTTGTAAGCCTACATTGAAATTCCTGTTAACGTCTATTTCGATCCCTGAATTGATCATATAGCGTTTCAGTTGCGCATTGGTGTTGTACGGGTTGGCATCATCGCTTACAAACATACCGTTCTGGTTCATATAGTTCAGGCCTACAACATAGCGGGCGGTATTACCGCCGCCGGTAACATGCAGGTTGTAGCGGTTCAGGCTTGAATGATCGCGCAGAATGGTATTATACCAGTTTACATCGGGATGCCCTGCGGGATCGTTTTGATTACGATAAGCCGCAAAGTCCGCCGCGGTATAGGCAGGCGTTTTGCCGTCGTTCAGCAGCGCTTCGTTCAGCAGGTACGCGTACTGGTAAGCTGGTAATGGTTTGGGCAGTTGCAAAGGTGTTTGCACGCCCGTTTCTGCGGTAAAGGAAACGCGTGGGGCGCCCACTACCGGCTGCCGGGTAGTAACTATCAGGGCGCCACGGGCGCTGTTCTGCCCCAGCATAATGGTCGACAACGCATCTTTCAATACGCTTACCGAACCAATGCTTTCGGGGTCGAGCGAATAAAACTCGCGTTGTACGCCATCGATAACCACAATAGGATTCTGGCCTAAACTCGCATTGTGCCCCCTGAGCTGAAGATTGAATTCGGTGTTATCCGTTGGCCCGGCCCCGCTGTTATTGTTGGGAATATTACCTACAAAAATGTCGCGGGAGGTCAAACTTCCCGTTAACGGTTTATAAAAACCACTGGTCTGGATCACATTCAACCCTGCCAGCCGGCCGGGCAATGCATAGGTATAGGACGATGCGGGTGTTGTGTGCAGCTCACCGGCCCCTGCCGTTGCAATGGATCCCAGAAATGAACCGGCGTTGGTTGTACCATACAATACATTTAATGCGGGCACCGCTTTATCCTGTATATAAATGGTATCACCTGTAGTTGTTGCGTTGCTGTGCGGTGCAGGCGTTTGCCGCAGATACCGGTGCGCAAGGCGTACGAATAACGGCTGGCTGTTTTTCGCCTTTACTTCGGTAGTGTTATAACCGGGGTATTCAATTACCAGTACGGCGCCGGGTGTGGCCGGGATCTCAAAAACGCCTTCCTTGTTGGTGAGCGGACCGTTTTTTTCGCCTTTGAGATGCACGAGGGCTCCCTGCACGGGATAACCGTAATCATCGACCACGGTTCCCCTGATGGAAGTTTGTGCCAGGCAGGTATGCGGCAGTGCCATAAAGCATAGCACTATCATTAGCATGCCGCCGGGTTTTACAATGTGTTTATATATGGAGAAGACCATAATTAAATATTAAGCAGTTAGTTGTTATTGGCATTTGAACGTATACATAAATGGCGTTGATCCGCCGGCATACCCAACCCTGTTGCCACCAGTGGCATCGGTGAAAAAATAACGCAGCCGGGTAAGGTGCTGGTTATCGGCCAGGTTGAACAGCTTTCGCGGCCAGATATCTTTTTGCCATTTACTCAAACCCAGCGAGGTCATCTTCGTTGCATCGGTTTGTGTACAAACCGTAAGGCTGTCGCCGGTTGTAGTAATGCCCGCAATACACAGGTATACCTGTGAAGCGTTGTCGAGCCCGGTTGACTGTACGCCGCCGTCGAAGGTGAGCGTTACAATGTCATTGTCGAGCGAAGTGCGTGGATCAACCGTTGAGATCTGTGGATTACAGAAATCGATCAGATCGCCCTGTCCGTTTACCTGCAAACAACCGGTGAATGAAGCGGCATACCGGTCAGAGCTGCTTAAGCCGTCGGTACTGTTGGCAACACAATAACCCGGTTTGAACAGGAGGTTATCGGTACTTGTTTTGATCTTTATACTCACGGTGGCGTGTATGGTAGCGTTGGCCACTACCGAATAGCTGGCGTTGGAATAGAACGCCACCCACTCATAATCGGGCAGCAGGTTGCCGCCATTACCAATTTTAGTGGCCAGCAGCGTAGGCCAGTCGAGCCCCCCGCCCTGCGGCGCCTGCGTTCCCGCAGGTATTACCGACATGCCCTGATCGCCGGAGGTAATATCACTGGTAAAAGTGATAGTGGCATTTTGCGCTGCCTTCCACACCTTTGGCACCAGCACCGCCACCATGAAGTTGGAGGTTTGGTTGTCGTTGGTTTCAATGGTTACGTTAAGGGTTACGGGCAGTATATCGCCGCCGTTTACACCGGAAGGCTGCACCACGCTATCGATGGTTATGGAACAACTCGCAATGATGAGCAACAGCAGGGCGCCGATGACCTTCCAGATGACACCGGCTGAAATTTTGCGTTTGCCCGATGGTGTATGTTGTTTTGGCTGGTGTTGCATTTAATTCGCTTTTTGAAGGGTGTATTGATAGGTGTTCAAACTACAGCCCGAACTGAAAGTGATGATGAGGTTACGCTGTCCGCCGGTTACGGGAAACAGCAATGGCGATGTTTTCGCGCTGCTGTCTGTAGCCTGAAAGCTGAGGGTAAACGGGTACGCAGGATCATCAAAGGCCCATTTCCCATTACGGCTCACGATAAAGGGCACCGGGTTGTCGATAGTATAGGTGCTATCGGTAAAGCGGATCCTGAACGGCGAGAAATCGAACCGCGTAGTGAGGTCGGTACCGTTACGCGTGGCTTTAATGATCTGCCAGTTCCCTGAAATATCTTTACGGGGCTCCGACGGCGCAATAAGCATTTCGGGTTTACAGGCATAAAAGCCGGTGGAACACAGTGCAAGGAAGAAAAGTATGTATTTCATATGACTATCGCTGTTAGTATAAAGGATTCTGTAACAGTTCGGGTGATTTGGCTATTTCAGATAAAGGCAGGGGCCACAGGTACATGGCTTTGGTAAAATTGTGTTTTCTTACCGGGAATGGTTTATATACAACCCCCGGTCCGCGATTCACTTCCATCCCATGCATGGTGGCGTTATCGGTTTGTTCGGCGATCATCCAGCGGCGCACATCCCAAAACCGGAAGCCTTCAAAGGCCAGTTCCAGCCTTCTTTCATGCCGAATTATGGCGCGCATCTGCTCACGGTTCAACCCAACCGGTAATTGAAAGGGGCGTAAGCCCGCGCGTTGCCTGATGGCCTCTATCGATTGGTATACTTCTGCCGTAGGCCCCGCAAACTCATTGGTAGCTTCAGCGAAATTCAACACCACTTCTGCATACCTGATAAGCGGCAGCACCCTGATGGTATTACCAACACTGTTGTTGATGACGTTGGGATCAACCATTTTATAGATGTACAACCCGGTGGGCGTGCCTTTATACACCGCATCGCCGCTGCTGGCCACAGCCGGGGTAACCGAGGTGTTGATGTAAAGTTGTACCGGAGAAGGCTGGTTGCTGCCAAAAGTTACCCGCAGCGTGGAGTCGTGAATGATAGAATACCCCAGCCGGGGATCGCGGTTGCGGTACGGATTGTTGGGGTCGTACCCCGAACCCGGGTCGGTAATGTTCAACCCATTGCTCATGGGAAAAGCATCAACCATTTCCTGGTAAGGGAAAGAACCGCCCGAGCCGCCACGCGAAGGCACATCCCACAGCGACTCCAGGTATTTGTTATCGCCCATCATGCGGTTCAGGATATACTCGGTGTTGTAGCGTTTGGTAAACAGGGCCTGAAAACCAAAACCCAGCTCACCGGGTTTTGAAGTAGAGTCAACATACAACTGGTAGGCATTGAGCGCAATTACCGCCCTGGCGGCATCGGCTGCCAGCTTCCAGCGGTTGGGATCGGCATCGGGATAGGCAACAACGGGCGCCAAATCAGCATTGCCGCCGGCAAGGCCGCCATTATTAAATAAGGGGCTTGCGGCAAACAATAACAACCGGCACTTCACCGCCATACAGGCGCCCCTGCTTACCCGGCCATACTGTGCCCCACTCCACGTAACCGGCAGCACAGTGCCGGCCGCATCGAGCTCAGCCAATACATAGTCTACGCATTCGCGAAAGGTGTTGCGTTTTACATTGATGTTATCGGCCGATGTATAAATGGTATCGCCTATCAGCGGTACGCCGCCATAGTGTTGCACCAGCATGGTATAATACCAGGCACGGAGAAAACGGGCCTCAGCGGTAACCTGGGTTTTCAGGGCGCTGTTAAAAGGTATAACGGGTATATGTTTCAGGAACTGGTTTACCGCGCGGATATTGGAATAACAGATGCGCCACGCATCGTTGGGAACAATGGTGGGGTTCACCGACCCGGTGGCAAACTGTATAAAACCGTTGGTACTTGCGGCATTGGGGCCTTCGGCCTCGTCACTGGCTGCTTCCAGCCCGGCCGCATAGCCGTTGCTGGCAAACCGGCGCGGGTCGGTAGCGAACCCGATATTTACATAAATATTATTAAGGAACTGCATGGCGTTCGAGCTGTCGGAGAAAGTGGTGTTCTCATCGAGACT
>CBIHPC010000354.1:0-5958 GCA_966211305.1 uncultured Niastella sp. | reverse complement strand
AAATAGCTCATAAAATACCGCACTACCGGACTGATACAATATAAACCAATGCCCAATACCATTTGAAGATGCGAGATATTTACCGTTGCACTCCTGATGGTATCATCGGCGCGGGTATACTTTTCGTTGCCAAGCCAGCCTTTGTATGCCCGGCAGATGGCAACAAGCAAACTTATTAAAACCAACCAGCGCACCAGGGAATGGATAGTTAACAGTACAGAATACATTTTACAATTCGTTTTTTGTCATATCATTATGACAATGTTCAACAGGATGCGGTTAATTAAACCTAAAAGTAAGCAATACCAGTTTTTTTACCATCGCGATCATTTTTTAAACCTCTCATGCACCCCAAATCGATAAATTTGTATCAGGGTGGATCGCTCTTCAGGAGCAGCTCATCCTGTCAATTCAATTAAATAGTACGCAATGGTCAGGAATTGCTTTGCCGGCAAATGGTACTTATGGGGTGCAGCTATATCTTCTCTTTTTATTTCAATGGGCGCGTATAGCCAGGCCCGGCCGGTAAATGGCATCACCAACAAATCCGACACTTCCTATACTACCTGGAGCGCCTTTAACAGCACCCGTAAATCACATCCCGATATCAGGATCGTTTCTGAGTTGCATTCGAAGAATGTAGCTGAAAAAAGAAACATCACCTATTGCAACATAGGCGAACGGGCGTTGCAGCTCGATGCTTTTTTCCCCGCCGGTAAAACGAAAAAGAAAAGGACCGCCATTGTCATCATTCATGGCGGTGGCTGGCGTTCGGGAAACCGTACCCAGCACCATCCGCTTGCACAGCACCTGGCTGCGCGGGGTTATGTTTGTTTTACCCCGGAATACAGGTTATCGACTGAAGCATTATACCCGGCAGCCATATACGATCTGAAATCAGCCTTGCGGTGGGTAGAGCAACATGCGGCCGAATACCACCTCGATACCGCTAAAATTTCCGTTTTGGGTTTTTCCGCGGGCGGACAACTGGCGGCCTTCTTAGGCACCACCACCGGCGTTCCTGAATTCGAAGGAAAAACCTGTAATGGCAACCAACCCGCCCCGGTGCATGCAGTAGTGGATCTTGATGGCACCCTGTCGTTTACCCACCGCGAAACCGGCGAAGGGGATGACAGCAAAAGAATATCAGCCGGCACTTATTGGTTTGGATATTCGAAAAAAGACAGTATTGCCCTATGGGAAGAAGCTTCGCCCCTTGTACATGCCGGCCCCCATACCGCACCCACCCTGTTCATCAACAGCAGCGTAGCCCGCATGCATGCCGGCCGCGACGATTATATTAAAATACTCGATCAGCACAGGATCTATTCTGAGGTAAAAACCTTTGAAAATGCACCCCATTCCTTTTGCCTGTTCGATCCCTGGTTTCAGCCAACAGTGAATTATATCGACGAATTCTTAAAAAGAGTTTTTAAATAAATTATGAAACAACTTGCAATTCTCTTTCTGCTTGCCTTTGCCGCCATTACCCAGGCACAGGCGCAAACCGCCAATCCGCAACAATACAAATACATATTTACCGTAGCCAAAGACGGATCGGGCGAATACAAATACATTCAGGATGCCATCGACGCCATGCGGGTATATCCTTTGGCGCCCATAACGCTGTATATCAAAAACGGGGTGTACAATGAAAAGATAGAACTACCGGCCACCAATACCGATGTGACCTTTATCGGCGAAAGCGTTGACAAAACCATTATCGTATTCAATGACTATTCGGGCCGCGGCAAACTAACCACGTTCACCTCCTATACCGCAAAGATCTCAGGTAACCGGTTCAGGGCGGAAAATATTACATTCTCCAATTCGGCCGGTGCGGTTGGACAGGCAGTTGCCCTGCATGTAGATGCCGATAACGCAAGTTTTGTGAACTGCCGTTTCCTCGGCCACCAGGATACAATTTTTACCGGCGGAGAAACAGCCCGGCAATTATTTGTCAACTGCTATATTGAAGGAACAACCGATTTTATTTTCGGTCCCGCAACAGCAGTTTTCCAGAACTGCGAAATACACAGCAAAACCAATTCTTACATAACAGCCGCCAGTACAACACAAGGCAAGAAATTCGGGTATGTTTTCCTCGATTGTAAGCTCACGGCCGACAGCGCGGTAAATAAAGTATATCTGGGAAGACCCTGGCGCAGCAATGCAAAAACCGTATTTCTGCGTTGCACCATGGGTAAACACATTACTCCTGAAGGATGGAATAACTGGGGTAACCCGGCCAATGAACAAACCACGTTATATGGTGAATACAAGAACAGCGGCCCCGGTGCTAATCTCAATAACCGGGTAAAATGGAGTCATCAGTTAAACGATAAAGAAGCGGCCGGCTACACCCTGGCAACGATATTCAACAATGAAGGCGCTTCCTTACCGGTAAATCCCAAATGGTATACCAATCAAACTACAAGCGCATTTCAATGGCCGGAAAAGTAAAAGCAACGGCAAGCAATGCCCTATAACCGAAAAATATGTGTATTTAAACTGGGGCGCTGGTTCCCCAGTTTAAAAATCTGTTTCTACAGTCAAAAGACGTTAATACGGGTTAACACTTAATATGAAAAATAAATAAAACACTTACCCTCAAAAACATACGTAAAAAAATTTGGCGGGTGCCCTCACCCGTTTTTTTACTGAGCACAGCTTCAGGTAATTATCTATGTAACGGTACACAAATTGTAATATGTTACAAAACTATTGTGGACCCCGAGAATTAGTGAGCATGAAAGAAAGTACAACTGATTATCTTATGATCCTGCACAGGCAATACATGGCAGAAGTTGGAAAGTTCATAAAAGCGCTAAAGGATAACGCCCCGAGAAATGAGCTTATCCTCATCAGAACCAATGTGAAAAAGCTGCTGGCAGAGATCAGGCGATTCCCGAATTCGGGTAGCCAGAATGATGTAAAACCGCAATAAACCGGCGCCTGCCGCATTTCACCCCCTGTTCATTTGCGTTACAGGCCAACCCACATCTCTAAGTGGTTCTATTTACACGCCTTCCGGTAATTATTCATTCCTGCCTCAAATATTAAAAAGCCATAGATCATCGATCTGCTCCGGTTGTTTCAATACCAGACACCGTGATCTTCCCGTCAATTGAGCTTTCCCTGTATAAACCGGCCGGCAGCTGGCCCTATTTTTTTATTGTTGAACCCGGTTTAATTCACTTACGCTAATTGGGGCCCGATGGGTTATAAATACCGGAAGTGAATATTCCGGTGCTGGCAAAATTCACCCGCAGACGGGATGAATTGGGGCGATCATAAACCCATAATAATTAATTAAGGAACTATGAAAAATCAATCGACAATTGCTGTGGTAGACGATCATGCTTTATTACGTAAAGCAGTAAATTACCGGTTAACCGGCATGGGCTATAAAGTGGTGATGGAAGCTGAGAACGGAAAACAATTCCTCGACAAGCTCGTAGATGCCCCCTCCCCCGATCTTTGTTTGCTCGATATAAATATGCCCGAAATGAATGGGTTTGAAACGGCAGTGCAGCTAAAGAAAAAATGGCCGGCCATGAAGATCCTTTTCTTCTCCATGCAAAATGGAAGCACCTATATGAACAAGGCAAAGGAGGTGGGTGCCGATGGTTACCTGTGCAAAGACGCTTCTTCTGAAGAATTCAATAAAATATTATACACGCTGTTGCCACCTGCAGTTTAGTATTACTGTTTATCAAATTCTATAAAAGCGCTTACACCCGCCGCTTACTCCGGTGGGTTTATTTTTTTATAAGCCACTCAAAATAAATGTGCGGCACTGTTTTATAAACAATATGCCCCCTGTCGGTAAACCCACATTTTTCATAAAAACCTCCTGCGCCGGCAACGCCTTCAAAGGCATCGAGTCTGATGGCGTCGCCCGACAGCGCGGTTGCCATGGCCTTCGCCTCCTCGATCAATGCCCGGCCTACACCAATTCCCTGAAACTCCGGGCGCACAGCCATATCAACCAGGTAAACCGGCCGGGGCACCGGTGTAAAATAAGCAGGATCAATGACCCAGGGCCTTGATCCCGTCAACCGCAACGTTCCTACCACTGTATTTTCGGTCTTTGCCACCAGCACTTTAGCCTTGCTCATGCCGTTAAGCACCCCCTTCGGGCTGGCAACCGCACTCCAGTGCCCACGCCCGTGTTTATCGGTAAGGTCGTGCGCAGCCTCGCTGATCACATCGGCAATAGCCGCTGCATCTGCTGAAGTAGCCAATGATATCGAAACATTTACATTCACTCTATAAATTTACGATATTCCCTTCCATTACTGTGTATTACAACCCGTTTGCACTCAGTTCTCAGCCCATACAGGCTTATCCCTATCACTAATAGTTTTCATGCAACCACCCGTCATATTATAAAATTACCTGCATTAAAAACCGATCTGTATGATACAATAACACGAGGTCATTTGGCATATGTATGGCAGTCAACCGTTCCCTTTATGAAAAAATGCTACTTAGCTATCCTGACCTTGTTCGCCTGTATGTTCGCTATGCAAACCATGGCGCAGCCTGTTTGCGGTTTCGATGCAATCCATAACCGGCAAATGACCACCAATGTGCAGTATCGTAAACAGGTGCTGGAGAATGAAGTGCGGTTACAAACAATTATAAAAGAACAGCAAAGCCGCAGGGCCGCCAACGCACGTGTGGAAGGCGTACAGGCAGCTTTATATACCATACCTGTTGTTGTACATGTAATACACACCGGCGAAGCTGTTGGCCACGCCTATAATCCATCAGACGCTACCATCACCGGCGCCATCACTTACCTGAACCAGGTGTATGCCGGAACTTATGCAGGCATGGAACCTGCGGGCGCAGATGCGGCCGGCGAAATTCAAATACAATTTGCACTGGCTACCCGCAGCCCAAACTGTACGGCCACCAATGGCATCGATCGTATCGATGGCAATGCCATTGCCGGGTACGCCGCAAACGGGATAAGGACCGCAGGCACCAACCCGGGCATTGATGAAATGCTGGTTAAAAATTATTGCCGCTGGGACCCCTCCAGTTATTATAACATTTATGTTGTTCATAAACTTGATGGGGTTGATGGCACCAGCGGGCAGTTCATTGCCGGCTACGCCTATTTTCCCGGCACCAATCCATACATTGACGGCACTGTAATGCTGGCTACCCAATTTCAGGCAGGACAAAAAACTTTACCGCATGAAATAGGCCATGCGCTCAATTTATACCACCCGTTCCAGGATTCAGACAATGCGTTAAGTTGTCCGGCCAATACCGCCTGCGGCAGCGATGGCGACAGGGTATGCGATACCGACCCCGTTACTTATAACCAAACTGGCGGCGTTGTTGATTTTACCTGCAGAACCGGCGTGAATAGTTGTACAGGCACCAGCTACAGCATCAGAACCGAAAGGAATTTTATGAACTATACCAGCTGCTATACCTTGTTCACACCCGGCCAAAAGACCAGGATGCTGGCTGCCATGGGACTATCGAGCCGCAGTTGTTTCGCCACTTCCTGGGGCGCTACCGGTTCATACCCCGTATCTTTTTCATCACCCACGGCCGCAAGTTGTACCCCAGCTACATCCGGCACCGGTTTGAATGCGATCATCGCAGGGTTGACAAGCGTTACCATAAACAACAGAACCTTTAATTCAAGCTATACCCGGGGCGATTTCCTGCATGGATATACTACCGGATATATCGATGGCGCAAGCGCCTGCGGCAATCTCATTCCGCTGGAGTTGGACGGCACCTACCCGATTTCCTTTACGGTGCTTTCGCAAAATCCTGAACAGGTTCGGGCATTTATCGATTATAATAATGACGGTGATTTCGAAGACGCCAATGAACAGATCTTTTTTGCAGACAATATTCCCAACTTCGTGAATTTCATCACCGTTTCCAGCTCGTTTACAGTGCCGGCATCGGGCATTGCCATGA
>CBIHPC010000353.1:0-5959 GCA_966211305.1 uncultured Niastella sp. | reverse complement strand
TAAGGGCCGGACTGGCCTTTGAGCCCGAAGTGGCTAAGTTGATCCGCCAGCACAACAACGCTAACATTATAGGCATACCCGCCCGTTTTGTATCGCTGGAGGTAGCCAAAGAAATGATAGCGCTGTTTATTGAAACCCAGTTTGAAGGTGGTCGCCACCAGACCAGGGTGAATAAAATAGCCTGCGCATAAAATTTGAATGTGCTTATTGAAGCCGGAAGGAGATCTCAGGTAAGATCCCTACCGGCTTTTTTATTTTCAACATATACTCCAAAAAATTTTGGATGATGCCGCACGTTTTTTCTCAACCCCTTTTTAATTTTTCCAATCCCGAAAATTAAACCCGTATTAAAAAAATAAGTCGAACCACGGTTCAAATAAATGATCAGATCCTAAAATTCTCAGTAACCCCGTACATATTAATCAGCTATACAATACTTTTTTTACGCCCGTTTTTATTCCAAACCAAATAATCCGTTTTTATGAAGATCAACCGTTTACTTAAAACGACCATTTTTAGCGCTACATTCACTATGGTCATTGCTATTACCCAAAACGCCAGTGCCCAGGATGCCAATGCCAGCCCCGCTGCCACCGAAAAACAGGCAAACCGCGACCGCCGCGAGGATAAACGGGACAAGGCTGAAGATCGCCGCGAAAAACGCGAAGCCAAAGCCGACAAAAAAGAAGACCGCAAAGACAAACGCGAAGACCGCCGCGATGCAAGGGAAGATAAACGCGATGCCAAAGTACAGGACGGCCGCCTCGATAAAGCTGAAGATAAATTAGACAAGGCAGAAGATCGCCGTGACAAACGGGAAGACCGGGCCGATAAAAAGGAAGACCGCAAAGATAAACGTGAAGACCGTCGCGATAGAAGAGAAGACAAACGAGACAATCGCCCCCGCAAAGATTCTACAGCAGCTTAATGCCACTTAATATAAAAAGATCGCTCCGGCTGGCCGGGGCGATCTTTTTAGTTATATCGTAGTATAGATTATTACAATCCCAATATATAAGCGAAGATCAGCGGCGCCACAATAGTAGCATCGCTTTCAACAATATATTTAGGCGTATTGATATCCAGTTTACCCCAGGTAATCTTTTCATTGGGCACCGCACCTGAATAAGAACCATAGGATGTAGTAGAATCGGAGATCTGGCAGAAATAGCTCCAGAAAGGCACATCATGCCATTCCAGATCCTGGTACATCATGGGCACTACGCAAATAGGGAAATCACCGGCAATACCACCGCCTATCTGGAAAAAGCCCACGCCTTTACCACCGCTATTCTGACGGTACCAGTCGGCCAGCCAAACCATGTATTCAATACCACTCTTCATAGTGGTAGCCTTCATTTCATTTTTGATAATATAGGAAGCGAAGATGTTACCCAGCGTACTGTCTTCCCAGCCACCCACAATAATGGGCAGGTTCTTTTCGGCAGCGGCGATCATCCAGCTGTCTTTGGTGTTGATCTGGTAATTGCTTTCCATTACCTTACTCAACAACAGTTTATACATGAACTCATGGGGAAAATAACGCTCGCCTTTAGCATCGGCGTCTTTCCACAGTTTAACAATGTTATGCTGAATGCTGCGGAATGCTTCTTCTTCGGGGATACAGGTATCTGTAACACGGTTTAAACCCTGCTCAAGCAATTCCCACTCCTGTTGAGGCGTAAGATCGCGGTAATTGGGAATTCGTTTATAGTGATCATGAGCTACCAGGTTCATGACATCCTCTTCCAGGTTAGCACCCGTGCAGCTAATGATATGCACTTTGTCCTGGCGAATCATTTCGGCCAGAGAAACACCCAGTTCGGCAGTACTCATGGCGCCTGCCAGCGTAACCATCATTTTCCCACCTTCCAGTAAATGGGTTTCATACCCTTTAGCGGCATCTACCAGGGCGGCTGCATTGAAATGGCGGTAATGATGTTGTATAAATTGTGAAATGGGTCCTTTGCTCATGATCAGTTTTTTTGTGGCGGCAAAGGTAGGGAATCGGAGGGCAATTGGCAATAGCTCACATGTTACCGGTTGCCAGGTACCTGTTACCGGGAAAACCCGTTGCATGTTGCTGGTAATGCCGCATGTAATTCCCTGCAACAAGAAACCTGTACCCTGTATTTTGTATTTCCCGGTAACCGGCATCTGGTAACAAAAAATAAGGCTCCCCGATGAATCGGGAAGCCCTTTCTTTCCAACTAAAACCAACTATAAGAAAAATCTTTAATTATAAATTTTGCTTCCTTTCTTTTTTGAATACATCCCATCCAATGGTTCCGTTCGATTTCAACACGATCTTATGATCGCTGTCCTCAACCGTCATATAATAAGCATTCTCACTGTTGACAGCCATTTCAAACAGATCGGTAATCCAGTAATTGCTGTAATTTTTCTTAAAGTCGGTAAGTAAACTAATTGGCAACTGGCCAGATAAAATATTGCGGGTTACACCCATAAGGTTGCCTTGCTGGCCATAATACGCATATACAACCTGTTCATTCAATGTGAAGGTTGCTTTTACAAATTCTTTTGTAATTACCCATTGTACATTTTGTGCGCCGGCGAATTCTTTATTAAAAGATCTTACAACTTTGCCGTTCACTTCTTCATTGTCATTGGCAAAGGCACTACTGATGCCGGTTATAAAAATAAATACGCCAATGAGGATTTTGTTTTTCATGATGCTATTTTTTACTTGTTTCTGATTGATATGGGCATAACGATGCATCCTGGCTATCTGGATGCCATTGCCCGTTTTTTAATTATTAATTTTCAATTATTGATCGAAGCGGTATGAATATATGTAGCCGGCTGTTGAAAATTATTACAGGTAACGAAAGAATCTTTTTTTGAAAGCTACATTACCACTCTTCCGTTGCTATACGCGAAGCAAAATTAATTTCATGGCTATACTTTTAACGTGAACTGATCTGGCCGTTTATTCATTAGTCGACACAAAAGTAAATGAGGTTACACTGGTAACACAAAAATTATGATTAATGGCGTTGTATGTTAAAACAGATTAAACAAAATACGGGCCCGATTGTTACAAAAAACCCGGCAACCTGCGCTGGTTAAGGGTTGCAGCCAATTGTTTAAAAATTTCACAAATCAAGGTTAAGCCATAGTTAAAATGGAATTGTGGAAAAAATGGGCGATAAAAAAAGAGAATTTTATTAATTCTTTTTTCAACTTTTCTACCTGAAAGCCGTTGTAAAACGTTATATTGTAAATACACCAAATCAAATACCATTGAACTACCTGGCGCATGCATATTTGTCTTTTAATCAACCAGCTACACTGGCAGGTAACCTTTTCAGCGACTTTGTGAAAGGGAAACAGGCCGATCGGTATCCGGCTGATGTGCGCAGGGGAATTTTATTACACCGGGCAATCGATTCCTATACCGATGAACATCCCGCAACGAGGGAAGCCAAAAACATCTTTAAACCCCATTACCGTTTATACAGTTCCGCCTTTATCGACGTCGCCTACGACCATTTTCTGGCAAATGATACGGAACATTTCATCGACGACTCCCTGTCAACCTTCTCCCAGGAAGTGTATACCTCGCTGGCTAAATACCTCGATGTTTGCCCCGAACCTTTCAGGCAAATGTATCCTTATATGAAACAGTATAACTGGTTGTATAATTACCGCAACCGGTCGGGTATTGAAAGAAGCTTCGAGGGCGTGGTACACCGCTCGGCCTATTTAACTGAAAGCCAAACGGCATTCAGGTTATTTGAAGACAACTACCATAAACTGCAGCAGTATTATACCGATTTCTTTCCCGCCATGCACAAGTATGCCCGCAAAACTTTAGAGAATATGTAAGCCAGCATAGGGGTTCTTTCTTCCAAAATCATCTTATTGTTACCAATTAAAATCCTTTTAAAAGTTATTTGCACCGAAGGATTTTTTGCTTTCTGATCGTTTAATCTGTGTAACTTTTATTTTTGCCGATTAATTACATCACAGGGGGATGTTGCACTCTTTTTCAAAAGGAATGCAAACGCATATACAACGCATCCCCTTAAAAAGATCGTCTTAAAACTCAAATATTACGATAATGAAGCAGTTGGTGGTTTTATTTCTTGGATTGACCTTAGTAAGCGCAACCCTAAAAGCGCAGTTCAAAGCACCGGCACTCGATAAATCGCCCATGGATGTGAGCTATTACCCGGCCAATTTCCCTATTCTGAAGATCCAGAATAAAGCCAGTGACCCTTTATTGGCCCGGGTGTTATACAGCAGGCCGCAAAAAAATGGCCGCAGCGTGTTCGGCGAACTTATTGAATATGGTAAGATATGGCGGCTGGGCGCTAACGAATGCACTGAAATTGAACTGTATAAAGATGTGAAAATTGATAATGCCAGGTTGAAGAAAGGCCGGTACAGCATGTACGCCATTCCCTTCCAGGATAAATGGACACTGATCTTCAATAGAGAAACCGATATTTGGGGCGCTTTTCAATATGACGATAAAAAAGATGTGCTGCGCACCGAGGTAAAACTGGAAAAACAGCAGGAACCCATTGAGACTTTCACCCTGCTTTTCGATAAAACCAATTCCGGCGCCAATATGATAATGGCCTGGGACAATGTAAAAGCAACATTGCCGATCACCTTTATAAAATAAGATCATGTACCAGACCAGGCTTTTTTTTAAGATTTGTTCTTTAGTGTGGATTTTGTCCGTTGCTTCAGGTTGCGATCAACATTCTTCAGGCAGCAATAAAGTTACTGTTAACCCCTCACCTGTTACCAATACGCAGCCCGGTGAAAAAGACCTGCAACCGGGGCTCGATAAATCGCCCATGGATATGTGTTATTATCCGGTTGATTATCCCAAGATGAAAATGTCTGGCAATTTTAAGGAACCGCTTATTGCCCGCATTATTTATAGCAGACCGCAAAAGAACAACCGCACAGTTTTTGGTAACCTCGTTAAATATGGTTCGGTATGGCGCCTTGGCGCCAATGAGGCTTCGGAGATTGAATTTTTTAAAGATGTGAACATCACCGGCAAAAAGGTACAAAAGGGCCGCTACGTTATTTATTGCATTCCGCAGGTAAATGAATGGACGATAGTGTTCAACACCGATCTGTACACCTGGGGCCTTAAGATCGATTCTACTAAAGATCAATATAAATTCACTATTCCCGTAGCCAAAACGCGCTTTCCTTACGAACTTTTCACCATGGAATTTGAAGAAGCCGAAAAAGGTATGAAGCTGAATATGGAATGGGATAGCCTTAAAGCAAGTTTGCCAATTACGTGGTAGGCTGGTAGCGAGTGGTTAGAGGCAAGTAGCAATACAGCATCTGTCTGGGAAAACGAAATCCGGAATGTATTTAAGGCCTGAAGAATATAGCACTGGCGGCGTACACAGCCCCCCTGATCACCCCCTACTTACTACTAGCTTTTTTCCCTATCTTGTCGCTATGTGTGGTATTGCAGGCATTATATCCTTAGAGACTGAACAGGTATCTGTTCCTCGCCTACAACAAATGACCGGCGCGCTGGCCCATCGCGGACCCGATGGCGAAGCGCACTGGATAAATGAAAGCAATACCATCGGCTTTGGCCATCGCCGCCTCGCCATTATCGATCTCAGCGCAGCCGGCGCGCAACCCATGCACTACCTGAACCGGTATACCATTGTTCACAACGGCGAGATCTACAATTACATTGAAATAAGAGAAACGCTGCTGCAAAAGGGCTATTCCTTTTGCAGCGGATCAGATACCGAAGTAATAATGGCGGCATACGATTGTTATAGATCCGATTGCCTTCAATACTTCGATGGTATGTTCGCCTTTGCCATTTGGGATGAGCGGGAGCAAACGTTGTTTGCCGCCCGCGACCGCTTTGGAGAAAAACCGTTTTATTATTATTTCGATGGCGACCAGTTTGTATTTGCCAGTGAAATGAAAGCCTTAT
>CBIHPC010000352.1:0-5959 GCA_966211305.1 uncultured Niastella sp. | reverse complement strand
ACATGGCAAGCAAGCACATACTCATCGTTCCCGGCGACGGCATTGGCCAGGAAGTAACTGCAGTTGGTAAAAAAGTGTTAGACAGGATCGCTGCAAAATTCGGACATACATTTACATATGACGAAGCATTGATCGGCCACGTGGCCATCGAGGCAACAGGCAATCCCCTACCCGATGAAACGCTGGAGAAAATGCGCAAGTCAGACGCAGTGTTGTTTGGCGCGGTAGGACATCCCAAATACGACAACGACCCAACTGCCAAAGTGCGTCCTGAGCAGGGTTTGCTTAAAATGCGTAAAGAACTGGGACTGTACGCCAACCTGCGCCCCATCAAATTATTCGATGAGTTGCTGGGCGCATCCAGCATTAAACCTGAAGTATTGAAAGGTGCCGACATCCTGTTCTTTCGCGAGTTGACCGGCGATATATATTTCGGTGAGAAAGGCAGAAAGAACGATGGCGACACCGCTTATGACGTGGCGCAATACAGCCGCTTTGAAGTAGAGCGCATTGCCCGCAAGGCGTTCGAAGCCGCCCGTACCAGAAGAAAGAAATTATGTTCTGTAGATAAAGCGAACGTTATTGAAACCAGCCGCCTGTGGCGCGAAGTGGTTCAAAAAATTGCAAAAGAGTACCCCGATGTAGAAGTGGAACATCAGTTCGTTGATGCTACAGCTATGTTACTGATAAAAGACCCGCGCAAATTCGACGTAGTGGTAACAGCCAACCTGTTTGGGGATATCCTTACCGACGAAGCTTCACAGATCGCCGGTTCAATGGGCATGCTGGCTTCCGCTTCCATTGGTGATGGCACCGGCGTTTATGAGCCTATTCATGGTTCTGCGCATGATATTACCGGTAAGGGCGTTGCCAATCCGCTGGCTTCTATTTTATCGGCCGCATTGCTGCTCGATATTTCATTTGGCATGAAAGCCGAATCAGAAGCCGTGATCAGCGCTGTAGATAAAGTACTGAAAGCAGGTTTCCGCACACGCGATATTGCCGATGCACAAACCCCTGCACACAAGATCTTAGGCACCGACGCTATAGGCGAAGAGGTGTTGAAGTTTTTGTAAGTTACCATAAGTTATTTTTGCAAAGCGGGTCATTGATATGGCCCGCTTTTTTCCATTAACCGGCTGCCCCCTGTTCACAACGCCACCACATTAACCGACGTGGTTCCATAGATCAACTCAAGCGCTTTATTTACGGGCAGATCGCCAGGCTGGCCAATAGGCGATAATGGCAATTTACTGGTTTCAATGACCGGGTAATGCGGCACCAGGCCCGTTGAATAATCGCCTTTGCCATTGCCGTCTGCGATCTTATACACGATGGGCATTAGCACCCAGGCCACCTGCCGCGGGTTTCGCAGATCTTCTACCGGGAACGACGCTTCATCTTTACCCAGCGTGGTTTCACCAATGCGAATAACATTAGTATATGGCGCCAGGTTATGCACAAGCAGTTCCGCTGCCGATGCAGTTTCAGGCGATGTTAAAATGAAAACGCGTGATAAATGAAGGTTCAATGCCTGCAGGTCGCTCATGTTTTTGCCACTGGCATTACCGCTAAAAGCGATAGCCTGCTGAAAAGTCTGTACAACGGTTCCCCCATGCCGGTTGCCCCGGTACGTTATAAATTTAGCGGAAGCGTTGAAGTTACCGGCCAGCATCGCCGCCAGTTTGGTGGCGGAAGCCACGCTGCCGCCGGGGTTATAACGCAGATCGAGTATCAGTTCGGATACTGCTTTTTGCTGCAGTTTCTGTATGCTTTGCAACATAACGCCATCATCTTTTTCGGCGCAAAGATAATAAGCCAGGTAACCGGTCTTTTTTCCTCCGGCTTCAAATAAACTGGTTGCGTATACGCTTTTCCGGGGCACAATGGCGCTTTGCACCCCTACCCGCGCAGAGTCAACCAGTGCAGACCGGTCATTGTTGAAAACAGCCAGTTGTAAAATGGCCGATGCGGCCTGTAAAGCTTCTTTAGCCGTTTGTTTATTAGCACCCGTTATGGCCTTATCGTTCACACCCGTAAAAAGCATTCCCCGCTTTAGTCCCCTGTTATTGGCAGCACTGCCCGGAATTACGTTGGTAATAACGCCAATCAGTTTTTGCGTATCGAACGGATGCGCGGTAAATGCATAATGAAAGCCATACATTTCAGCGGGTGTTTTGAGCGCCCCGATATTTGTCCGGTTGCTGATCCAGGAAAAACGGTCTTTCGGCGATAATAACTGTTTAAAGAATTGTTCTGTAGGCAATGAATAATCGGGATGCGCCGGCATCTCAGCGCTCCAGTAATAATATAACTGCATGCTGTCGTATACCCACTTATTGATCTTGCCAAGGGAATCGGTTGGTTGCCAGCCGGCATCCTTTTTAGTGCAGGCCGGGCCGGGCAGCAATGCAAATGAAATTAATACGTATATAATGATTTTACTAGTAGTCATTTTTAAAGGTCTTGGTTCACGGCTTTTAGTTCACAGTTCATAGTTCATAGTTCACAGTTTTCAGTATGCGGGGCAGGTTGCAGACAGGTATAAAGTGGATTATATCATGATATTTAGTTTATAAGACTGCGCCTCATTGGACCTTTATCTTAATTTTATTTTTTTGTTAAGTGCGAAAAATTATTTTTGTAGTGGTTTTAAACAATTACTGGTAAAGGGTGTTCCGCGAGCAGGCGGAATACCCTTTTGATTTTATCAGAAACAATTACCTGTGAAGTAAACATACCTCACAGGTAATTAAAGAAAAAAGACAGGCTCTTACTTTTTGATAAAGGATTTACTTTGACGCTGGCCGTTCATATTAAATACTACCATGTAATTGCCAGGGATCAGTTTGCTTACATTTATGGTTGTTTGTACAGCGCCCTGTTGAACATTTTGCGTTAACAACCGGCGTCCGTCGATGCTAACCAATTGTACAGTAGTACCGGCTTCAGCGGCAGGGTGTTGCATAACCAGGCTGCTTTGTACAGGGTTAGGATACAGGTTCAGTTTAACCACACCGTTAACAGAAAGCACATCGCTTGTTATTTTAACGCCATCTTTACCAGTGAGCGTTACACGATACAAAGATGTTGTTTCCATACGTTTGTCGGTGAAACGGTACACAGGTTTAACACCGGCCACCTTCTGAATATTGATAGGTGAATATGTTTTCCCACCGTCAGTTGATTTTTCAACAACATATTCGCGGGCATTGGGCTCATCTGGCGTGTTCCACTCGAGGGTGATCAGTTCTTCATCAGTTG
Source organism: uncultured Niastella sp. (assembly GCA_966211305.1). Taxonomy (GTDB): domain Bacteria; phylum Bacteroidota; class Bacteroidia; order Chitinophagales; family Chitinophagaceae; genus Niastella. Next base: position 2,695 of record CBIHPC010000352.1, on the reverse strand, counting down.
CTTCGCCATTCAACCACAGGTTAACAATGAACAGTCTTTTGCCATCGATCACCAGTACATTATCCAAACCACCGGAAGTGTTTTTCGTATCAACAGATGTTTTGTTCACCGAAGGCCATTTGCCGTTGAACGACAGGTACAGCCAGTACAGGCTGCCATTCAGCGAACGCTGGGCAATGTGCAGGATACCGTTCGATAAAGTGTTGGGAATAATAGTGCCCCAGGCATTGTTGATAGCGTTTACGCTGTCGGCATAAAAAGGCGCATAACCATTGGCAATGCTGTTATCGGTACCATCGCTTTCGAGGAAAGTGGCTGCTACCGGACGGCCCTGAGCAAACAGGTTGTCATAGAACAGAACGAATTGTTTTGCGCTGCCATTACGCAAAGGAGTTCCACGAAGAGCTGTTCCTTTGCCTGAATCGGCGCCAAAAGCGATCACTTTAACGGGGTTGGCAGCAGTAATCCTGTGCGCAACTGTAATTCCGTTGTTACCGTTGTTTAAAACCAGGCGGAAATAAATGTTATTACCGGGTGTGAATAAAGATGAACCGGAAGCTTCGCTTACGAACCAGCCGGTATAAGAACCGGCAGAATCGGTTGTAAACGTACCATAACGGCCTGCAGAAGCCAGGGAAGGAGATGTAACGCGCACAAAATCTCCGCTGTCTTTTACCAGAATATATCCGCCCTCGCCTATGCTTGTGCTGCCTGGGTCGATTACAAACCTGTTGTAATAACGGTATGTTGCTGTTGGAATTAAACCACTAACGGTGAAACGCGCTGCAAAAGGCACTTTTCGGTCATCGGCAATATTATTGGTGCCGGTACCTTGTATGTATTGAGGAAAATGCACTTCGGTAAGGGTCTGCGCCTGCGAGGTTGCAGATACCATCAGTGCTATGATTGCGATAAATTTCAGTTTCATTTTAGTTTTTTGAACATTTGAAGATCAGGTTTACAAGGGAGCAATACATCCGGCCTATCCATATTGCAATACCCGGCCATGACCATTATATACAAAAGTTCTGAGCTGATCTATTTATCGCTTTACACTGGTTCAATGTTCACATTCTGGCTGCATATAATTGCCATAACACATGAAGGCATTGATACGGAGAACTACAATCCGGTCTGTCGTTTATTCTTTTCATTTAAAACCGGGTATCTGATCCATACAGATACCCGGTATAAAAACTACCTGTTTCATATATTATAAGAAAACAGTTATACAGTACTAGAAATTGAAACGAGTCCAGTTAGCGGTCCAATCGTTAGAACCATCGAAAGCTCCACGATAGTTAACCACCTGGAAATCGTTGTGACCTGAACCGGTAGGGAAACCTGTGAAATCGGTGGTATCGAATGCAGGTGAACCCGGAGCCGGTCTGAAATCAGGACCAGAAACAGCAAATGGGTTTGTCAACAGAATGCTGCTGTTGGCAGATGCACCACTCAGGAAAACACTATTGCTTGCATTCAAAGTAACAGTTGAAGGATTTACGACTGTAGAAAATGCATGAACTACGCTATGGTCGATGTTACCGGCATCAGCTATAGAACCGGCAGACTGGATCAGGAACGCGGTTGGGAAACCGGCAAAGATCGAGTTCTTGATTTTATAGCCCGAGTTACGACGGATATTAGCGCCACTTAACAGGTTAGCAGTTCTTGCGTCAGTGCTGTCGTTCAATCCTAATACAGTGATATTAGAAATAAGCGCCTGGGTACGTGGGGTGTTTGAACTACCCTGACCATCGTTATCGCTTTCGATACCGTTAGCGTTAGATGAATAACCCTGTGTAGCATCCAGAACAGAAACAGCGAACTGGATATGACCACTGTAACCGAAATCGAAATCAAAAGCATCATCATCAGAAACATGGGCTACAAGGTGTTTGGCATTAACGGTACCGCCAAAAAATTCGAAGGCATCGTCGTTGCCCTGGGCAACCTGAATATAATCCAATATAGTAGCATCACCTACACCACCCAGTGTTAAACCATTCAATTCGTTGTCAGTAGCGATAGAAGCGCCTGCATATTCAATACGAACATACACCAGTTCACCGCCATAGTGATGAGGATCGCCTAAACCTGCGCCACCGCCACCATAGTTGATATCTACGCCGGCTGGTACGCTGGGCAGGTTGATGCCTTCGATAGTAGCATCGGCCCTGTTCAAAGGAGCATTGCCCAGGATCACAATGCCACCCCAGTCGCCTGTAGCAGGTGTAGCCTCATGTGAAGTGAATACGATAGGCTCGGTTTCACCACCCTGAGCAAATATTTTGCTGCCACGGGTAATGATCAGTGCAGACGCAGAGTCATTGGTTGATTTTTTAACCGCTTCGATACGTGTACCCGGAGCAATGATCAGTGTAGCGTCATTGGTTACATAACATTTGCCATCCAGGATATACAATGTGTCGTTTGCCAATTCTCTGTCCTGATCAATAACCAGCGGTAATACCACTTCAGGCAGTGAAGTGATTCCGGCTGTTGTACCACGGGCATCGAATTTGTCGGCATTCTTCTTACAAGCTGCAACAGTAAGGCTCAGTACTGCTGCGCTTAGGATAAGTCTTTTCATGATTAATTTAAATTGGTTGGTTTTAAACAATTACTAAAACAGATATATGAAACAGGTAATCTTTCTAAATTTTCAATTCTCATATAAAAAACTGCGAATGAG
>CBIHPC010000351.1:0-5971 GCA_966211305.1 uncultured Niastella sp. | reverse complement strand
GTAACATAGAAATTGTTGTATTGAGAAAATTTCTCCTTCAATACTTCAATTACGTCGTTTTTTTCCTGTTTTGTCATAACGCTAAAATTTTGTTGGTTTCGCTCGTGATTCCGCTTTGGGCAGAACTACTTCGTCGCGTTATTAAAGTTTAGTTCATTAAAGATTTTGTGTCAACCGCTATAGCAGGGCTCATAGAACTTGCCATGAACACGCTTTTCAGGTAAGTGCCTTTTGCAGAAGAAGGCTTTGCCTTTACGATGGCGTTGATCAACTCGTGGCTGTTCTCGGCTATCTTCTCAGGGCTGAAGCTTACGCGGCCGATAGAAGCGTGAACGATACCAGCTTTATCAACCTTGAAAGCGATCTTACCACCTTTTACCTCATTTACGGCAGCAGCCACATCATTGGTAACAGTACCTGTTTTGGGGTTGGGCATCAGGTTACGGGGACCTAAGATCTTACCCAGTTTACCAATTTTAGGCATCACTGATGGCGTAGCGATAATTACGTCTATGTCAGTCCAGCCACCTTCAATTTTTTGAACAAACTCATCCAGGCCAACAAAATCGGCGCCGGCTGATTTTGCATCAGCTTCTTTATCGGGCGTACATAATACCAGTACTTTTTTGGTTTTACCGGTACCATGTGGCAGGGTAACAGTACCACGAATAGCCTGGTCGGCTTTCTTCGGGTCAACACCCAGGCGAATGTGAAGGTCTACAGATGCGTCAAACTTTGTTGTATTAACGGTTTTCACGATAGAGGAAGCCTCTTTCAGTGAATACACTTTATTTTTATCGACTTTAGCGTCAACTGCTTTTCTTTTTTTAGGAATTCTTCCCATTGTCATTCAGTTTTAAGAATCCCGGCTACCCGGGAAGTGAACAATTAATTTTCCCAGGGAGCTTTACCATCAACAGTAAGACCCATGCTGCGGGCTGTACCAGCCACCATGCGCATAGCACTTTCCAGGGTGAAACAATTCAGGTCGGGCATTTTGTCTTTCGCAATTGCCTCTACCTGTGTCCAGTTCACTTTACCAACCTTATTACGGTTAGGTTCTTTAGAACCGCTTTGCAGTTTAGCAGCTTCCAGCAACTGAACGGCTGCAGGAGGAGTTTTAATTACAAACTCGAACGATTTGTCGGAATATACGGTGATTAATACAGGAAGTACTTTGCCCATTTTATCCTGCGTGCGGGCGTTGAATTGTTTGCAGAATTCCATGATATTGATACCCTTGGAACCCAGTGCAGGACCTACAGGAGGAGCCGGATTTGCCTGGCCGCCTTTTACCTGTAGCTTTACGAAGCCGGTAATTTCTTTTGCCATGTTTTACTGATTTATTGGTTCAAACGATGGTTCGCTCCGTTTCACCGGAACTACTTGATCTCCCAAATTCCTCTGATCCCTGTTTTAGGGGAACTAAAAAGAACTTTCTTTTGGGGTCGCAAAGGTAACGAAAGTTTTGAAAAAAACAATACTTATATTAAGGTTGAAACCGGCTTCAATTTACGCCAGATACGGGTCCCGCATCTGATTACCGGATAGCCGTTCCGGGATATAAAGCGCCACTTAATGCTCGCCCGATATCAGCCCTTACTCCAACGGTTGTTGGGTGGTGGTGCTTAGCAAAGCTAACCATATATCTGATTGCTTACATGCAAACATCACTTACATGCATTCATCTGCACCATCACCACCCTTTATAGTAATCAAATAACTTGCATTTTTCAGCGGTCGCAAATGAACACATGCCGGTTAAGCGCTTTATGGTTTTGCATTCAACAATTATGCGATCGATATACTAAGTTTGTCATGTGATGATCTAAGATTTCCTATGATCACAACCGGGCATTTCAACCACCTGCCGCGCACCAGGCCAGATGTGACCATTGGCTGAAACCCTTGCCGGATAAGGAATACAGCCATCGGTACAATAATGCAACTGAATGAACAGGCAAGTATGGATAAAGGGCATGAATACATCATAAAAACCCATCAATGATGGCCGGAATTTTGCAAGCAGTATAGCCAATAATATCAGGATCAGGCATTAGAAAGCGGGACTACTGTTAGCAAAATGCACGTAGTTTTTTATTTTTTGAATATTTATACGTAGCTTTTGCGTTTAATTATAATAACGCTTCTTCTTATAGAAATTAACCAACAACAAAAAACACATCAACACTATGGCCAAAGCAAAGAAAAAAGCAGCTAAAAAAGCAGCTCCTAAGAAAGCTGCGAAGAAAAAATCACCGGCCAAAAAAGCGGCCAAAAAGGCCGTGAAAAAAGCCGCAAAGAAAGCTGCTAAAAAAGCTGCCAAGAAAGCCGCTCCTAAGAAAGCTGCAAAAAAAGCCGCCAAAAAAGTAGCAAAAAAAGCCGTTAAGAAACCTGCTAAGAAAGCCGCTCCCAAAAAAGCAGCAAAAAAAGCCGCCAAGAAAGCCGCTAAAAAGGTAGCCTCGAAAGCACCGGTAAAAAAAGCAGCGAAGAAAGCAGCGAAAAAATCGCCTTCTAAAAAAAGAGCCGTATCTAAACCAGAACCAATACAGGAAAAAGAACCAATAGTTATTCCTCCTGTATTTGATGAGGATGTTGATGCTACTGAGGCTGAAACCGATACAGATGTAGATGTGGATACTGATATCGATATGGATGACACTGAAGACACTGATGATACAGATGCCGTTGAAGATGTTGATGGAGATGATGAAGATGTTGATACCGATTCTGACGATGATGATAACGCCATCGAGGAAACTGTTGAAGAAGACGACACTGACGAAGATGACGATGATGAAGAGAATGTGTAAGCAACTCCCGGTGTTTTGCTACATCAAAAAAAATTAACCTTTCCCGATGCGGAAAGGTTTTTTTATAGACTTACTCAAAAAAAAAACATCTGCCCGAAGGCAGATGTTCTATTAGTATTTTAAGGCGAATTGTTAATTACGCTAACTTTTCAACCTGCATGTAGTTCAATTCTACCGGAGTTGAACGGCCGAAAATTTTCACCGTAACTTTCAACTTCTTCTTCTCATCGTTCACTTCCTCAATTATACCATTGAAGTCGTTGAACGGTCCTTCGATGATCTTGATGGTTTCACCAACGATAAATGGCTCACTCATGCTTACACCACCGGTTTCGGCCATTTCATCCATTTTACCGAGCATTTTATTTACTTCGGCTTTCCTAAGCGCAATAGGATTTTCCTTACCCAGGAAATGGATCACATTGGTTGTATTTTTAATAGCTTCACGTAAATCATCAGACAACTTATTCTCCAGCACTTCAATCATTACATAGCCCGGGTAATAGTTCCTTTCACGCATCACCTTTTTACCATTCTGCACTTTGTAAACCTTTTCCACTGGCAGAAACACTTGCTTAACCACTTCACCCCAGCCACCGCGGGAAATCTCCTTGTCAAGGTATTCTTTTACCTTGCGCTCTTTGCCGCTCACCACCCGCAGCACATACCATTTAGTTTCTTGTTGTTGAGTAGCTTGTTCCATTATCAAATAAGTGAATAAATAAATTTAAGGGCTTGTTGGGCAACCAGGTCCATAACCCATACCACCCCGGTGATCAACAAGGTAGCTACCAGCACAATCACCGTAGATTGCTGTAATTGCAACCATGTAGGCCAGGTCACCTTTTCGATCAGCTCCCGGTAAGACTCCTTCAGGTATGTTGATATCTTATTCATGTTCAGAAGATTAGCAAATATGAAAATTAGCAAACGGGAATACAATTTTAAACACAAATTCAAAATTTCACCCCATTGCTAATTAGCACATTAGTGTAGCACGGGCACTAGGATTCGAACCCAGATCGAAGGTTTTGGAGACCTCTATTCTACCATTGAACTATGCCCGTAAGTACGCCAAACACTTAACGATCAACACATAATGGACTAATCTTATGCGTTTGGCGTAAAAGATCTTTATTAGAAAACAAAGTACCTGAACGGTAAAAGCTCAAGTACTTTGCAAATATACTAAGAATAAAACTCCTTAGTTCTTCACTGTACGGTGAAGACGGAATGTTATTTCAGAATTTCAGTAACCTGACCGGCACCTACTGTACGTCCACCTTCGCGGATCGCGAATTTCAGACCTTTTTCCATCGCGATAGGCTGGATCAGTTTAACATGCAGATTGGTGTTGTCACCAGGCATTACCATCTCAGTACCAGCTGGTAATTCTACTTCACCGGTTACGTCGGTTGTACGGAAGTAGAACTGGGGACGGTATTTGTTGAAGAATGGAGTGTGACGTCCACCTTCTTCTTTGCTCAGTACGTAAACTTCACCTTTGAATTCAGTGTGCGGAGTGATTGAACCAGGTTTTACGATTACCATACCACGGCGGATATCTTTTTTATCGATACCACGTAACAGCAGACCGGCATTGTCACCAGCTTCACCTTCATCTAACAGTTTGCGGAACATTTCCACACCTGTTACAGTTGAAGAAATTGGTTTTTCAACCAGACCTACGATCTCTACACCTTCACCAACCTTGATACGGCCTCTTTCGATACGACCGGTAGCAACGGTACCACGACCAGTGATAGAGAATACGTCTTCAACAGACATCAGGAACGGTTGGTCAACCGGACGAGGAGGCAGCGGGATGTAAGTATCAACAGCCGCCATCAATTCTTCAACAGCTTTAACCCATTTTTCTTCACCAGCCAGGGCGCCGGTTGCAGAACCCTTGATGATAGGGGTATTGTCGCCGTCGAAACCGTAGAAGCTTAACAGCTCGCGGATTTCCATTTCAACCAGCTCCAGTAACTCAGGATCATCAACCAGATCTACTTTATTCATGAATACCACCATACGGGGAACGCCTACCTGACGAGCAAGCAGGATGTGTTCTTTTGTTTGGGGCATAGGACCATCTGTAGCAGCCACAACCAGAATAGCACCATCCATCTGGGCCGCACCGGTGATCATGTTCTTCACAGAGTCAGCGTGACCGGGGCAATCCACGTGTGCAGAGTGACGATTTGCAGTTTGATACTCAACGTGCGCGGTGTTGATAGTAATACCACGCTCTTTTTCCTCAGGAGCTGCATCGATCTCGTCATATTTTTTTGCCTGCGCCAGACCAGATTTAGACAAAATGGTGGTGATGGCGGCAGTTAAAGTAGTTTTACCGTGGTCAATGTGACCGATGGTACCAACGTTAACGTGAGGTTTATCCCTCTTGAAAGTCTCTTTTGACATCGTTATCTGTTTTTAGTTGTGGTTTTATTAAATAATTACAAAACTCGTCCTTTTTTCCCTTGCAGGAAGAAAGGATTTATGTATCCGGCTCCAGATAGCCCATGAAGCTTCCGTTGCGTCGCACACTTCATCTTTAGTATCTATACCAGGCATTTTCTCTTTCCGGTAAACCATCCGGTCCGTAGCCGATATAAACTTTTACGATTTAGGGTCTCATCACCCTTCAAATCTTCAAATAACTTTTAGCAACCCTGCTCAAATAACTTATGAGCCGTTAGTGAGAATCGAACTCACGACCTCTTCCCTACCAAGGAAGTGCTCTACCACTGAGCTACAACGGCTGATAGAGTTGTGAGGCATAAAAAACTCAAAACCCATTCGAGCGGAAGACGAGGTTCGAACCCGCGACCTACAGCTTGGAAGGCTGTCGCTCTACCAACTGAGCTACTTCCGCATACTTTTTAATTAAAAGAACTCAACACGAGTGTGCCCGCCTTTTCCGCCAACTGGCGAATCGGCGGGCGAAGTGGGCAGGAGAGGATTCGAACCTCTGAAGTCGAAAGACAGCGGATTTACAGTCCGCCCCATTTGGCCGCTCTGGAACCTGCCCGTGTTATAAAACAAAAGTAAAAGCAAACACGCAACGTGAAATGCAGAGCCACTTGTCGGAATCGAACCAACGACCTACTGATTACAAATCAGTTGCTCTACCAGCTGAGCTAAAGTGGCTTATT
>CBIHPC010000350.1:0-5973 GCA_966211305.1 uncultured Niastella sp. | reverse complement strand
TTTTTGGCGTAAATGTTAGTTTCTAAAAGCTTCAAAAAGAAAAATTATGAAAAAATTATTTATAGGGATGTTTGCTTTTTCAATTGCACTTGCTTCATGTAAGAAGGCGCTTGATGAAGAGTTTCCCAACCCGGAGAATTATGATAAGACCGGCAACCTGTTTGCCGGCATGTTCACCAAAACCCTGTATTCCTGGAAGCTGTATGTACAGGACTATGGCGAATGGTGGTGGGACCTGGCAGGTACCGGTGGAATGGGCGTTGCAGGCTACTCGCAGGTGAGTCAACGTTATATTACCGACCGGTATTCCTGGTTCGCAACCTGGGACGACCTCAGTGGCTCCACCGCTTTTGGTTCCGAAAACCAGCTTTGGAGAAACAGGCTGGGCGCTTTTTACACCAGCGTGAATCCCTGGGCCGTTATTAAAGACAATATAGCTAAGGTATCGGGCGTCGAGCTGGACGATAACGAGATCTACTATTCCCTTACCACCGTTATGAAGGATTATGCAGCGTTGATAGCGGTGGATTTTTACAACAACATTCCTTATTCCGAAGCATTCAAAGGCAAGGACAGGGTGTTTTTCCCTAAATACGATGACCCCAAGGAAATTTATAAAAGCGTGCTCGACGAGTTGAAAAAATTATCTGAAGACCTGCCAGGCCAGTTCAATAAAATGTCTACATCGGCCAAAGCGGTTTTCAAAACACAGGACATTGCATTTGCAGGCGATGTAAACCAATGGGTGCAATATATAAATGCCATCCGGTTGAAATTTGCCGTGCGCATTTCCGGTGTGGAAGAAGCCTTTGCCAAAACGCATATCCAGGATGTGCTTGCGAAAAATAACTTTCCCGCGAAGGACCAGGTATGGAAAATGCCTTATCCGGTGATGGGCAATGCCGGCGGCGAGTGGATCCGTGGTATCAGCGAAGGCTGGCCGGCCACCTTCGTTCCCGATATTATTATGCGAAGAATGAACAGGAACAACACCAGTTACGAGCCGGGCATCGACGACCCGCGGCTGCCTGTTATCGCCATGCCTACCAAATTCAGCGATTTTGTTTCAACAGTTGGCGACTACCGGGGCGTAAACTATAACGCCGATGGGCAGAAACCTGCTTATGTTGCCGGCGAAAGGTATTATGTAGGCGGCGTGTACGGCGACCTGAACGAGCATTTAAATCAGAATGCCCGCTCTATGTACAACCTCGCCACGTATCACCGGAATGAAAACTTTCCGGTATATATGATGTCGATGGCCGAAACTGATCTGTTGCTGGCGGAAGTGGCCCTCAAAAACCTGGGAACAACCGGTAAAACGGCTGCAGCGCATATCAAAGATGCGATCAGCAACTCTACCAATTTCTGGTATACGTTAAACCAGAACAGCCCTTTTGCTACCAGCACGCCGATCATGCGCCCCGCCAAACCTTCGGCAACGATCATTAACACCTATGCTGATTCAATCGTTACCAGGTTCAATAGCAGGGCGACCACCGACGATAAAATGGAGATGCTGATGCAACAGAAATATGTTCACCTGAACCTGATGTGCCCTTACGAGTTGTGGGCAGAGTTAAGAAGAACGCGGCATCCGAAACTGGAGCCTATGACCTTCAATGCCAAAGTAATGAAGCCGCTTCCGGAGCGTTTGAGGTATCCTACTTCAGAGCAGCAAACAAACCCCGACAACTATGCTACTGTAAAAAGCCAGGACAACTTTACCACCCCCATATTCTGGGTGCCTTCAGCTTTGAGAAATGTAAACCCTTTTTGGGATAATTACAATTACGAATAGACTAAGTGCATTAATACTACAGGGCTGCCTCAGTTGATGAGGCAGCCCTTTTTTTTGATCACTCACTGCACCACAACTGGCAGTCATTTGCAAAAACATCCCATACGTGAATGTTTGCCCCACGGTCTGTTCATTTTCATGATGCTGGTTATGTTATTGAATAGTATCCTTCCGCCTGATGTTTCAACATGGCTTCGGATACATACTGTATTTGGCTGGAAACCATTGAATTACCATTCTTTTGTTGCTTAGCTATTATATGAAGAAGGCCGAAAAAATTTTAATCTTGCGGTCTCATAAAATACGGTTAACTTTATAGAGCAAGCAGTTATCTTCTGTTCTCGTTTTAGTTTTTATTGATTTTTTATTTAGATTTTTCTTTAAAAAGTTAAGTTTATTTTTAATTCAGTTTTTATTATTTCGTCTTTAGAAGATAACTATTGTATAGAGGGCAGGGTCAGACCTGCCCTTTTTTATTGTGTTATTTTTGTTCACCTTAAGCAAAGGGTGTCAGACAGATAAAATTCAAAATTTACTTCAATGAATAAGGCAGGTCCTATTGTTATTATAGAAGATGACATAGATGATCAGTTTATTTTGACCGACATCTTTAAGGAACTTAACTATAACAACGAAATTATTTTCTTTAGCGACAGTTTAAATGCTTTGGATTATCTGACAAACGAAGAAGTGGAACCTTTCATTGTGCTGTCAGATATCAATATGCCTAAACTAAATGGAATGGAACTGCGCGAAAAAATTCACAATAACGAAGACTTGAGAATGAAATCTATTCCTTATCTTTTCTTTTCTACAAGTGCCGAGCAGCAACATGTAATTGATGCTTATTCAAGGTCTATTCAGGGCTTTTTTATTAAACCACATAGTTATGATAAATTAAAAAGTACGATCAGGAAAATTGTCGAATACTGGCAGGAGTGTGAATCCCCTAACTATATCAAAAATGCCCAACAATAGTTTTTCTGCGTTGTGAAATGAGAAGGAAGAAGATCGCTTATCAGTTAGTCATGGTATTTCAAAGTAGTTAAGAAATTGAGCTCTTATTCTTTTTCCCGCGGGAAATTGATCAGGTCATTTTCCCGGTTCCTGGTATCTGTTATATCCTCAAAGGCCAGTAATATCAATAATTCGGCATTGTCTTTTTGGGCGATCCGGCAGGCATTTAACAACAGGATCCTTTCACCGGCATCTTCCAGTTTTTGTTTAACTTCTACATCTGCAATACGGCCATCTGTCAACAAACTGTTTTCCAGGGCCGACCGAAGCGCAGGAATATTCCATATCCCGTTGCCAAGCTCATAAAAAGATTTCCCTTCCGTTTGTTCTTCCAACGTTTTGAACTTATTATAATAGGATTGGTTCGCCGTTCTCACTTTCATATCCTTATCCAGCACTATAATTGGCTCGCGGATCGTAGCTATTATCGATTCGGCGTACAAACGGGCAATATTCAATTGCTCATTCCGGTCTAACAATTCCTGGTTAAGGGTAGTCAGCTCTTCATTTGTGCTTTGGATCTCCTCTTTCGATGTTTCCAGTTCCTCATTCAGGCTTTGTAACTCTTCACTACCCGACAACAATTCTTCGTTTGCGCTTTGCAGTTCCTCATTAACCGCTTCCTGATCTTCGGTGATGCTTCTTATATCTTCCCGCAACCGGGCAAGCTCCTTTTCCAATTGACGGTTCCGTTCGCTTTCCGCCAACTCTCTGCTCAGGGCTTCCCCGCTTAACCCTTCCTGGTTTTCGCCCGCCTTTTTAGTCATTTTATCATCAAAGAGAACAAGATAATAGCGTTCAATCGTATTTAACAACGGAATAACTTCAATGGAAACCAGTTGTTGTTTATCTGAAGACACCAGAGAAATGCCCTTTATTGCCACCGGTTTATTATCGGTTTTTGCTTTATGCAGGGCATTCCGTAGTTCAAAGGCAAGTCCCTGTTTAACCATTTTCAGTATGTTCAGGCTCGCTTTTCCCGGTGATGGTTCCAACCAGATGCCGGTTGCGCCCCTGAACTGCACAATGTCCATTTCTTCATTTACCACTACCCCCGCAGGTGAAAACTTTGCCAGGATCACTTCATCTGCATTCCGCTGAAAGTCGTCGCGTCCCGGTTCCTTTTTAACGGTGTTCCAGTTGCCTTTCGGTATTATATTCGTTTTACCGGAAGCAGGATATATGAACTTTCCGGGTATGCTTTTCTTTGTATATATTTTTTCAGCTCTGCCATAGGTTACAAAGAGCTCTGCTGCCGTAGCAGTTGTCTCCGAATTGCCCAGTAACAAATAACCATGCTCATTCAGTGCATAATGAAAAGTGGTCAGCGCCCTTTTTTGTAGAAATGTTTCCATATAGATCAGTACGTTGCGGCAACTGATCAGGCTCATTTTGGCAAATGGCGGATCTTTCAAAAAATTGTGACAGGCAAATACACACATATCCCTGATGGCCTTACTGATCTGAAAGCCGCCACTGACTTTTGTAAAATATTTTTCCAACTGGTGAGCGTCTAAACCACCCATCTCTTTTTTAGTGTAGATGCCCATCCGGGCTTTTGCTATCGATTTTTCAGAAATATCCGTTGCAAAGATCTGGATCTTGTAGTTCGCTATCCTTTCACCTAAATATTCACTCAGGTGTATGGCCATTGAATAGGCCTCTTCTCCCGTTGAACAACCGGCGACCCAGATACGCAACGCACTGGCATCATCTTTATCCTTTAAGATATCCGGAAACACTGATTCGTATAATGCAGTAAAAACTTTGGGATCGCGGAAAAAACCCGTTACCGGTATCAGCAGGTCCTGGTACAGGAGGTCCTGTTCAGCAACATTATCCCTGAAAAAGGTGAGGTAATCCGTAATATTTTCAATCTTATTCAGGCCCATCCTGCGCAGGATGCGCCTGCGAATGGTAGTCTGTTTATAATAGGTAAAATCATTCCCTTTGCGTACCCGTAATATCGCAATTATTTGACGGAAAGCCTCTTCTCCGGCCAGTTTACCTTCCTCTTTTTCCACCTCAAAACCACTTCTGAAGAGCTGCGATATCCGGGCCAGCTGTAATGGGATCTCTTCGGGCGTAAGAATAAAATCCACTATTTCTGCATCGATAGCGCTCTGAGGCATTCCGGAATATTCAGCAGATTGTGGTTCCTGAGCAAATGTAAAGCCTCCAAGCTCCTTGATCGCTTTCAATCCCTGGGTACCATCACTTCCGGTTCCGGATAAAACAACGCCGATCGCCTGACTCTGGTGAACTTCTGACAGGGACGTGAAAAACACATCGACAGGCATGTTCTTCTCGCCTTTGGGCGCCCGGGGACTTAATTCAAGCCGGCCATCGTTTGCTGTCAGTAATTTATTTGAGGGAATCACATACACCCTGTTGGGCTCAACCCTTACATTATTGGTGATCTCCTGTATAGGTATCGGTGTGATCTTTTGTAATATCTCCACCAACATACTATCATGCGATGGCTCAAGGTGTTGAACCAAAATGTAAGCCACTCCGGAATTTTCAGGAATGGCCCTGATGAGTCTCTTAAAAGCATCGAGCCCCCCGGCCGAGGCTCCTACGCCAACTACCGGGAAAAGATTATCAGAACGTTCCTTGTTTTTATCTTTATTCTGTAATTCAGCCATGCACGAGTTAATTAAGTTGGCACGCTTATTTAAGTGATTAAACAACCTTGCTCCGTGCCTGCAAAGGCGGCCACTCAAATATACTTCCATTTTCAGATATACACCTTTCAATGCTGTTCCCCGTGATTGTACAGTTTCACTAATACATCTGTTCAACGCCCCGTTCCCGGTGATCGCATCCTGTACCGCATGATGAAGGATGGAACAATTGATCACAAAAAAATATAAAATGAAAAAGTTCACAAAAACCTTCGTTGCGGCAATTTTATGCTGTAGCCTGACGATGGCTACGCCGCTACTGGCGCAAGATGACACAAACAGAGGTACTACCCAGACCATGCATCATGATGACGATGACAATATAGGGAAATGGGGACTTGCGGGTTTGCTTGGATTACTAGGATTGCTTGGCTTGCGGAAAAGGGATGATGACAGGACCCGGGTAGTAACCAGAAATCCGTAGAACGATGGAAAGAACGGGGAAGTTCTTACCGGTGATGTTTTTCG
>CBIHPC010000349.1:0-6032 GCA_966211305.1 uncultured Niastella sp. | reverse complement strand
TGAAGGCGTAAAACTCGGAGCGATCATTAAATCGTTGATAACTGTACTTGCTTAACATACGCAATCGGCAATCGCGTTTGAGTGTTGGCGCCGCAAAGTCTTAAAAAAACTGAATAATCGCGAGGCCATTCACGATTCACGATTGCCGATTCACGAATAGGATAATGAAAAAAAGGATAATTGAAAAGGTGAGTTCGCCGGTAGGAGGTACTCACCTTTTCGTTTTAATATGGGCCGATTTAAAGAGGTGGCGCAAACTTGTTAGTAAATCCTAAAACCCGCGAGTTCTTTCACGTTTGCCGTTGCACGTTTTACGCCACCAGGGCTGCAGCGCCAAAAACGCCGGCACTGTCGCCGAGGCTGGGTTTTAAGATCTGAACGTCGACCCGGTTATTGAAAATGAATTTATGCAGCGATTCAACGCCCGCGGTGTAAATACTGTCGATATTGCCAACGCCGCCACCCACAACAATTACATCAGGATCGAGCATATTGGTGATCACCGAAACCGCTTTTCCAAAGAAAAGGTTCAGCCTTTCGATGGTTTTTACGGCTGCCTGATCGTTCCCCTGTACGGCATGGGCCAGAATATCTTTTAATGAAAGCATGGAACCGGTAATGCTTTTATAATACCGTTGTAAACCGGGCCCCGATAAAACCGTTTCAACACAACCTGAACGGCCGCAATAACAGGGACCGCCCGATTCATCGAGAAAGTTATGCCCCCATTCACCGGCAATACCGTGTTTCCCGTTCCACACATGGCCATTTATTACAATACCACCGCCAACGCCGGTACCCATAATAATGCCGAACACCATTTTGGCATCGGGCGCTTTTTGTTTTACCACGCCCCAGTGCGTTTCGGCAAGGGCAAAACAATTGGCGTCATTGGCCAGTACACAGGGAAGGCCAAGTTTTGCTTCGAGGTCTTTTTTCAGCGGCTGTCCATTCAGGGCAGTGCTGTTACAATTTTTCATTGTCTGAAGAATAGGGTCCAGCACGCCGGGCGTACCGATCCCAATGGCAGATGGCTGCAGACCTGATTGCTGCTTCATCGTTTGAACCAGCCTGTCTATCTGGTTAACAACGTGTTCGTATCCCTTTTGTCCTTCCGTATCGATGCGGGTCCTTAAAATGGGCTGCGGATTGTCTAATGAAGGAACGATGACCCCTTCTATTTTAGTGCCTCCCAGGTCGATACCCCAAAGTGGTTGCGTCATGATGTTGGTTGAATAAGCGATTAAATTAATTCATTTAGCACATTCGAAGGGCCAAATTGCCATAGTTCGTATGCGCAGAAAGGGTTAAGTACGGGAAATTTATCTATTGTAACAGTCTGGCTGCTCTTTCCAGGTCTTCGGGCGTATCAATTTCTACACCCATGTAATCGGTAACGACCATTTTTAATGGAACGCCATTTTCGAGGTAACGGAGACATTCAATTTTTTCAGCCGCTTCCAATGGGGTCATGGGCCAGGTGGTAAAGCTCATCAGGGCTTCTTTGCGAAAAGCGTATACACCAATATGTTCATAATATGTGATCACCGCTTCGTTGTTACGTGGATAGGGAATTATACTTCTGCTGAAAAAAAGCGAGTTCATATGTTTGTCAACCGCTACTTTCACATAATTGGGGTCGGCAATGAATTGCGGTTCTTTCAGCACCTGCATCAGGGATGCTACCTGTACTTTTTCACCCGCTTCACCCTCAAATACCTGAAGCAGTTTTTGAAGCGGTTCTTTTTTTACAAAAGGTTCATCACCCTGCACATTCACTACAATATCCGTTTCTATGTCGGCCACTGCTTCGGCAATACGGTCGCTGCCGCTTTCGTGCTGCTGCCGGCTCATACAGGCCCTGCCGCCATTTGAAACAATTTCATTATAAATAATTTCACTATCGGTCACTACCCATACTTCATCGAATAAATCCGTGGCTACGGTATTATCATAGGTGTGACGAATAACAGTTTTATTACCCAGCTGCTGCATCAGTTTGGCAGGAAACCGGGTTGCCGCATAGCGGGCCGGGATCATTGCAATTTTTTTCATCGGGATAAAGATAAGAAAAGCAGCAATGAATGATGGCTAAACGCACTCATTTCATTATATTTGAAAAGAGCTGCTTTTTTACTCCAGCGATTTGCCTGCCAGTCATTGATATAACCAAACTAATTTGTATGCAAGCCACCGAATTGCTGAAGACTTATTATGTCGATACCAATACCTGGGACGAAATGTACATGGACGCTTCCGTTCGTGAGCAATACCAGCGGGTGGTGGCATTTATGCAGCAACTGAGCCTCGAAGAACTGAATAAAAAAGAAGAGCTGGCCAAACGGCTGTTTATGAGCCAGGGTATTACGTTCACCGTTTACAGCAGTGGCGAGGGCATCGAAAAAATATTTCCATTCGATATAATTCCCCGCATCATTACCGCCGCCGAGTGGGAGCATATTGAAAAAGGCATCAAACAACGGCTAAAGGCCCTGAACCTTTTTCTGAAAGACGTTTATCACAACCAGTTCATATTGAAAGATGGGGTAGTGCCCATTGACATGATATACAGTTGCCCGCATTATCTGCGCGAAATGTATAATCTTCCGGTACCGTACGATCTGTATGTGCATATTGCGGGTATCGATCTCATTCGTAACAACGATGGTTCATTTTATATACTGGAAGATAACCTGCGAACGCCAAGCGGCGTAAGCTATATGCTGGAGAACCGTGAGATAACCAAACGCATTTTTCCCGACCTGTTGCCCCAGAATAATGTGCGAAGCGTTATAGAATATCCTAATATCTTACACCGGAACCTGGTTTCTTTTTCACCACGGCAAATAGCCAATCCCACCATTGTTTTATTAACACCCGGTATTTATAATTCAGCTTATTTCGAACATACTACGCTGGCCCGGCTTATGGGGGTAGAACTGGTTGAAGGGCGCGACCTGGTTGTGGATAACCACCGGGTTTATATGAAAACAACGTATGGCCTGCAACAGGTAGATGTTATTTACCGCCGTGTAGATGATGAATTCCTCGACCCGCTTGCATTTAATCCCAATAGCGTATTGGGTGTTTCGGGTATCATGAATGCCTATCGCAAAGGCAATGTGGCCATCGTAAATGCCGTCGGCAATGGGGTGGCCGATGATAAGGCCATTTATTGTTATGTACCCGACATGATAAAATATTACCTGAACGAGGAACCCATATTAAAGAATGTGCCCACCTATCACCTCGATAATCCTGACCAACGGCAATTTGTTTTTGACAATATCACCAACATGGTAGTGAAAAAGACCAATGAAAGCGGTGGTTATGGCATGTTGATGGGCAATAATGCCAGTGAAGAAGAAATAACGAATTATTGCGCGGCCATCAATAAAGACCCGCGGCAGTTTATTGCACAACCTATCATCAGCTTATCATCGGCGCCCTGTTATATGCAGGGAAAACTGCAGCCCCGCCGGGTTGACCTTCGGCCCTATGCATTATGCGGACCAGACGGGATTGAAATTGTGCCGGGCGGTTTAACGAGGGTAGCGCTGCGCGAAGGATCACTGGTGGTGAATTCATCGCAGGGCGGTGGCAGTAAGGATACGTGGGTGCTGGCAGGGTAATGTGATAATTCGATGATATGATAATTTGATAATGGAATACAGGGAATGAGAAAGTTAACGAATTGATTTGTTGACGGGTTAACGAGGCGGTAACAAGGTAAATGTTGATAAAGTGAACATTGGGAAACCCTTGCTTTGCTTTCAGCTTTGGGCTTTAAGCGGTATCCCTGGTAACCGCAAACTTGCTTCCCAGGAATTTGTAACTAAAACAACGTACTGATTAATGCTTAGCAGAGTAGCCGATAGTTTATACTGGATGAGCCGTTACATTGAACGTAGCGATGGTATTTTACGAATGCTGAAGGTGAATTATGCCTATTCGCAGGATAGCATTTCAGAATTTTCGTGGCGGCCGGTACTTCGGCTGTTCACCTACCTCGAAGAAACCGAAGCCAAACAACTGGAAACAAATCCACGCGGCATTCTGCAATACATTGTAGCCGATAAAGGGAATCCCAATGCCGTGGTGAACATTGTGACCCGCGCCCGGGAAAACGCCCGCAGCGTGCAGGACCACATCACCAAGGAACTATGGCAGTGCCTGAACGATTACTACCATACCACCAAAGAAGAATGGCTGACCCACTGGTTGCAGAAAGACGATCCTATCACCATCCTGGATGTGCTGATAAAACAGGGCTTGCTTTATTACGGAACGGCCGATATTACCATGTCGCGCGGCGAAGGATATTCTTT
This sequence comes from uncultured Niastella sp., assembly GCA_966211305.1. Taxonomy (GTDB): domain Bacteria; phylum Bacteroidota; class Bacteroidia; order Chitinophagales; family Chitinophagaceae; genus Niastella. Next base: position 1,704 of record CBIHPC010000349.1, on the reverse strand, counting down.
TATGAATATCGGGAAGTTCCTCGAACGCGCTATTTTATCGGTTGACATTTTGAATGTGCGGTTCATCAATAACCAGTATAATATCGATACCGTGGCCGATGCGCCTTACTGGAAGTACCTGTTGCTTTCCATTGCCGGTTATGAATTGTACCTGAAAACCTATCGCACGGGTTTCGATGCCCGCAACGTAATTGAACAGGTAGTACTCAACGATCATTTTCCCCGCTCCATTATATACTCCATCACCCGGCTGCAACGCTATTTCGACCGGCTGAAAAAAGAAGGCAAAGTGAATAACTACCAGCAGCTCGATTTTATGATCGGCAAACTGCTGAGCAAGGTTCGTTACTCAACGGCGGAAACGATCATTAGTCAAAACCTGCATCAATATTTGGTTGACATCAAAAATGATCTGTACGCTATTGCCAATGCCCTGAATCAATGTTGTTTTGCATATAGTTAAAACAGTAAGGAACCTGTATTTTTGCCAACCATGCCACAATTCAAAATTCATCACGTTACCAGGTATACTTACGAGGTGCCGGTTCGCGATAGCGCCAACCAGATCATTTTGTTCCCTGTAAAGGATGAATACCAGACAGTTTTGAAACAGGACCTCGTTATCAGCGGAGAACCTGCCGTAGATGTTTACAAGGATTATTATGGAAATGAAGTAGGGTCGTTCATGTTTACCGGTGCGCACAGCGAACTGAAGATCGACTCAAAAATTGAGGTGGTAACCAAAAGCAGGCCCCTGCCCGATGATGCCATTCCCAAAGAAGAGCAATGGGCCGGTTTACAGGCTATCAGATACCAGGTGCCGTTCATTGATTTTCTTAAACAGGAAAGCTGTGAAGCAGTTGGTGAAATAAAAAGCGATACGCAGGTAGGACAATACATGCAGGTTACGCCGCTGGTTGCAGCGCAAAAGCTGAACGAATATGTTTACAAGGAATTTCAATATATACAGGGCGTAACCAGTGTGGAAACCACGCCCGACGAGATCTGGAAACTGAAAGCCGGCGTTTGCCAGGACTTTGCCCACATATTACTGGTGATGCTGCGTATGATCAGCATTCCCGCCCGCTACGTAAGCGGGTATATTTGCCCCAACCGCAACGGCATGCGCGGCGAAGGCGCTACCCATGCATGGGTAGAGGCCTATATTCCCAACTATGGCTGGCTGGGCCTCGATCCCACCAATAATTGCTTTGTGAACGACCTGCACGTTCGGCTGGCGGTTGGCCGCAACTTCAGCGACTGTTCGCCCGTAAAAGGAACTTATAAAGGCACTTCCAACCACGCCCTCGAAGTAGGCGTTTCGGTAAGTTACGAAGACGGCCATGTGCAGGATGACCATGCCACTATATTAATGCCGCATCCTATTACCAACGGCGGTAACAAAAGTGACGATAATTCGTACAGAAGGTATATGGAAATGATACAGCAACAGCAATAATAAAAGTTTATGGTTTGTTGTTTGTGGTTCTGCTATTGCAGCATGCCTGCAATTAATCGGGCTTTCTAAATTGGGCAACCACAAACCATAAACAACAACCAACAAACTGTTTAATAGTCTGTCTTTATATTCTTATTAAAGGGCAGTTTCAATTGATAAGAAAGACTCTCATCAGTACTATCCTCCAACACATCTAACCCATAATGTAATTGTTTGGGATCGGTATAGGCAAAGGTGCCGAAGAG
>CBIHPC010000348.1:0-6076 GCA_966211305.1 uncultured Niastella sp. | reverse complement strand
GCGAGGGTATCGAACTCCTGTTCCACTTCGTTCATCCATTCGGCCTTATAGAAATAGCTCAGGAAATTATAGAATGGTATTTGCGCGTCAACGAGGAACGTGCCGTCCTTTCGTTTCACTACCTCATAATCGTCGTCATCGGGTTGCGGCATTTCGCCCACGATGGCCTGTAAGATATCGTTCAGCGTGATCATGCCCTGCAGGCTGCCGTATTCATCAACGATAAAACATGAGGTTACCCGCTGCTGTTTAAAGCGTTCGAGCAGGCGGTATGCCGTAATGTTCTCGGGAACGAATAACGCGGGTTTCATGATGGTTTTAAAGGCGGTAAAATCGTTGGTAACGTATAGATCTTTCAATGATACGTTGCCTTTGATATTATCGAGGTCTTTATCGCAAATGGGATAAACCGAGTGCGGTTCTTTAATGATCTTGTCGCGGATGGAAGCTTCGGTATCGTTGAGATCGAACCAGATGATATCGCTGCGGTGGGTCATTAACGAGGTAATGTTGCGGTCGCTCAGGTGAAAAACCCGTTCAATGATCTCCTGTTCCACTTCTTCGATGGCGCCCTGTTCGGTGCCTTCGCTTATCATGGCTTTTATCTCTTCTTCCGTAACGTTATTATCGGCCGTTGACCTTATGTTCAGGATCTTCAGGAACAGGTTGCTGGTTTTGTTCAGCAACCACACGAAGGGGTGGGTGGCTTTGGAGAAGTACAAAACCGGCAACGCAACAAAACGTGCTATTTTTTCGGCCTTTATTAAACCGATACGCTTGGGGATCAGTTCGCCAAAAACAATAGAAAGGAACGTAACGATAATTACAATGATAGTGGTAGATATGGTTTGCGCATATGAACGCACTAATTCAATTTGTTCAATATAAGGTTCCAGGTATTTGCCAAAACGTTCGCCGGAATACACACCGGTAAGAATGGCTATCAGGGTGATGCCGATCTGGGCTGCCGATAAAAATATTTCGGGATTGTTAGCCAGATCGAGCGCCTTGCGGGCGGTTTCATCGCCTTTGTTGGCCAGGTTCTCCAACCTGGATTTTCGAACCGATACCAGGGCTATTTCAGACATTGTAAATAAACCATTCAATAAGATCAACGCCAGTAAAATAAATAATTCCATTAGCCGGTTGGTTTGGTTAAACTAAGATACTGTAAGCATTCCTATTCGTTTATGAAATAGTTTGCTCAGCATAAAACCTATTCCGCAACCCAGGAGCGCTCCGCAAAATACGTCAAAAGGATAATGAACCCCTACATAAACCTGGGTATAGGCAATAATAAACGCCCAAACAAAAAAAAGAGACGCCCATTTGCCCATTACCGGCCGTAAAGTGGTGAAAAAGAACATGGCTTGTGCAAAGTGGGTAGTGGCATGCGATGAGGTAAAGCTGGAACTGCGTGGACAATAATTTATAAAAAAGCGCAGTTGCGGCCCCACTATTTCATCGCGGCAGGGGCGGGTGCGCAGGATGGTTTGTTTTATGAACTGGCTGCTGATGAGGTCGCTCAGGGCGGCGCACAGAATAACGCCCATCACCCACCACCAGCCTTTGATGCCGAAATTGCCGGTTACAAACAGTAACAGGAACAGGTACAGGGGAATCCAGAACAGGGTTTCGCGCATAAAGGGTAAAACGGTATCTAAAAAGCTATTGCCCCAATCCTGGTTAATATGGGTAATAAGCCAGGTGTCGAAGGGTTGAATATGCTCCCAAAATGTTAATAAGCAAAAGGGCAGGTCATTAATCATAATAGCAAAAATAAAAACTATAATTTTAGGTCTTATTTGTATTTAATCACGTATGGCGAAAATTCCTAAACTGACCCGGTGGATTATCTGGACGGGCTTGATGTTCCTGGTTTTATTTACAATCATGCGGCTGGGATTATTTATTCTTAGTGACCAGCAAAGTTATGGACTTAACAAGTTGGGTGGTTCTTTTTTCCTTGGCTTGCGGTACGATTTACGGATGATCTCCTGGTTATTGGTCGTAATGCTTGTTTTGGGCAGCATTCCCGTATTGCACCCGTTTACCGGTAAACAGGGTAAAAAGTTCTGGATGCTGTTGCTGGGCGCGGTGATTTTGTTTGTGCTTTTCTTCTTTTCGGTCGATTTCGCCCATTATGCTTATCTCGAGCAGCGGCTGAATGCCAGCGTGTTGAATTACCTCGAGGATGCAAAGATCTCCATGGGCATGGTTTGGCAGAGTTACCCCGTTATTCGCATGGTGCTGGGTGTATTGCTGCTGGCGGCCCTGTTGATATGGATCATACACCGTACTCACCGTTGGGTAAGCAAACAACCCTATACCGGCACCCGGCGCAGCCGCAACGCGTCTTTTGCCGTGTGTTTTCTGTTGAGTGGTTTTTTCATCTTTGGCAGGTTCGATCAGTATCCCCTGCGGTGGAGCGATGCCTTTGCGCTGGGCAGCGATTATAAAGCCTACCTCGCACTGAACCCGTTCGAAAGCTTTTTCAGCACGCTGAAGTTCAGGCACAGCGGGTACGACGAAAAAAAGGTAAAGGCGCTGGCGCCCGTTATCGGCAGCCACTTCAATTTTACGCCCAATGATAACCCGTTGAGTTTTGTGCGGGTAGTGGAGCCGAAACCCGGTGCGCTCACCACAAAACCCAATGTGGTGCTGGTCATTTGCGAATCGTTCAGCGCCTATAAAAGCTCAATGTTCGGCAACCCGCTGAATACCACACCCTTTTTTGACAGTTTGTGCCGTCAGGGCATTTTCTTCGACCGTTGTTTTACGCCTACCTACGGAACGGCGCGGGGTGTTTGGGCCACCATTACCGGTACACCCGATGTGGAAATGACAAAAACCGCCAGCCGCAACCCGGCGGCTGTTGATCAGCATACCATCATCAATGATTTCACTGATCACGAAAAATTCTATTTCCTCGGGGGCAGTACCAGTTGGGCGAATATCAGGGGCGTGCTTACGAATAATATCAATAACCTGCATTTGTATGAGCAGGAAGATTATAAAGCGGAGAAAATAGATGTATGGGGCATCAGCGATAAGAACCTGTTCCTGGAGGCAAATAAAGTGCTGGCCCAACAGCAGAAGCCCTTCTTTGCCATAATTCAAACCGCGGATAATCACCGGCCGTACACTATACCTGAAGAAGACCTGAAAGAGTTCAACAAGGTGGAGGCGCCGGCCGATTCATTGCGGAAGTACGGATTCGAATCGCTGGCGGAGATGAATGCTTTCCGGTATACCGATTTTGGGTATATGAAATTTATACAAGCGGCGCAAAAAGAAAAGTATTTCAACAATACGGTGTTTGTGTTCATTGGCGATCATGGCATTCCTGGTAATGCCGATGCATTGTTCCCCCATTCATGGACGGCCCAGCGGTTGACCACCATGCACGTGCCGCTGCTGATCTACGCACCGGGTATGCTGGCGCCGAAACGGGTGCATACCCTCAGCTCGCAAACGGATGTGTTGCCCACGATCGCCGGTTTGTGTAATATCAAATACACCAACAGCACGCTGGGGAAAGACCTGCTCGATTCCACTACCAAAGGTTTTGCATTCATTTTCGATCCCGATAACAGCATGACCGGCGTGGTTAAAGGCGATTATTTGTACCGCAAGCAACTGCGTTCGAATAAGGAAGAACTGGTAAGCATCATTAATAACGAGCCCGTGCCCGGCGATGCGGAACATACCGCTATTGCGCATGAGATGGAGGTGCTTACTGATGCGTTGTTTGAAACGGCGAAGTTTATGTTGCTCAATAATAAGAAGAAATAATGTGCTTATTAGCTAATGTGCTGATGTGCTAGAAAACGGAATACAATGTGCTAATTAGCTAATGTGCTAATGAAATACAGGAATACAATGTGCTGGTTAGTTAATGTGCTAATGCATGAAATTCGCGAGGCTTGATAAAACTCAGACTTTCCGAATAAAAGAATTAGCACATTGGCAAATTATCACATTAGCTAATTCTTCTCTGCTATCATTATCATGCGGGGCGAATGTTTGATATCGTAGGTACTCAATGAATAATCACCGTACACCTCTTTCAGTTGCAGGCGGTAAAAAGCGAACATATCGTTGAAATCGCCGAGGGAGAATTTGGCTACTTTCTCAGTGAATTCAAGTGGCGCTTCAAGGGCTTCGTCTTCTATCTCTATCTTTTTGTAAAAATGGGTCTCGTCGAACCATTTGGTGAGGTAGTACGTAACATCATCGACCTGTTTTTCCTGTTTATGCACCAGATGGTCTTCGGCATAATGTACATTCAGGTAATCGATCACCACGGTACCATGTGGTTTTACCGCGTTGGCGATAGTACGAATAACGTTATAGTGTTCGCGTTCGGTTCTAAAATAACCAAAGCTGGTGAAGAGGTTAAAAGCGTAGTCGAAATAATTGATCCAGAAGGGCAGGCGCATATCATGTTCGAAAAAATGCAGCTGCCCGTTCTCCTGTGCTTTGGCAATAGCTATGCTGGCCGGCGCCAGGTCTATACCGGTAACATCTAATCCTTTTGTGGCGAGAAATTTTGAATGGCGGCCGCGGCCGCAGGCGACATCGAGCAGCTTTGCATGTTCGGCAGGCTGCAGTTTGTTGAGCAAATGGGTCATAAATGCAGAAGCTTCCTGTTCGTCGTGCTCAAAGTATAATTTATGGTAATAGGGTGAATTGAACCACTCCCTGAACCAGTTGCTGCTGTTGAACATGGCTGCCTTATTTTCAGCAAAATACACGCTTTTTTTTATTCATTGTTTTCCACATGCGGGGGATCATATTAAAATTGTCGTTATTTTTCACTTACCTTCACTTTTCTGATTCCCGATCCTGTAAAATACCCGAATCTGGTAGCCCCTGCTAACGGCCAAACACTTATTTTTGTAATTATTACTGTTAAACCCTGTTATTGTGGCATTGATAAAAAGTATATCAGGTATTCGTGGAACGATCGGAGGTAAAACCGGAGAAAATCTCACCCCCCTTGATGTGGTTAAATTTTCCGCCGCCTTTGGTAGTTGGTTGCTTGAAAAAAATTCCGGCAATAAAATAGTTATTGGCCGCGACGGCCGTATCAGCGGCGCTATGGTGCAGCAATTAGTAGTGAGTACTCTTACAGGGCTGGGCATAGATGTGGTTGATATCGGGCTTTCTACCACCCCAACCGTTGAAATGGCGGTGGTTTGGGAAAATGCTGCCGGTGGTATTATCATTACTGCCAGCCATAATCCCAAAGAATGGAATGCCCTTAAACTGCTTAACGCGCGTGGTGAGTTCATCAGCGGTGAAGATGGTGCGCAGGTGTTGGAGAAAGCAGGTAAAGAAGAATTCAATTTTGTATCGGTAGATAAGTTAGGCGCCTATACCGTAAACGATACCTACCTGCAAAAACATATTGATACTATCGTTAACTATCCGCTGGTTGATGTGGAAAGCATTCGCCAGAAAAATTATAAAGTGGTAGTTGATGTGGTGAACTCAACCGGTGCGCTGGCTATTCCACCATTGCTTACCGCATTGGGAATAGAAGAAGTGATTGTGCTGAACGAAGAGATCACCGGCAAATTTGCACACAATCCCGAGCCGCTGCCCGAAAACCTTACCGGTTTAAGCGCGGCTGTACGCAAACATAAAGCCGACCTGGGTATTGCAGTGGATCCCGATGTTGACCGCCTGTGTTTTGTTTGTGAAGACGGCAGCATGTTCGGTGAGGAATATACCCTGGTGGCGGTTGCCGACTATGTGCTTGGGAAAAAGGTTGGCAATACCGTAAGCAATATGAGCAGCACCAAGGCGCTGAAAGAGATCACCCTTAAACATGGCGGCGAGTATTATCCTTCTGCCGTGGGCGAGGTGAATGTGGTTGATAAAATGAAAGCGGTGAATGCGGTGATCGGCGGCGAAGGAAATGGCGGTATCATAGTGCCCGATCTGCATTATGGCCGCGATGCGCTCATTGGTATCGGTTTATTCCTGAGCTCGCTGGCTACACATAAGAATGGCATCCGTTCTTTCAGAACGCGTTACCCCGATTATTTCATCTCCAAGAATAAAATTG
>CBIHPC010000347.1:0-6116 GCA_966211305.1 uncultured Niastella sp. | reverse complement strand
GCTTTTATCAGGTACATTTCGGTTGTAGTGATACCGCCCTCATTGAACCGGCCGGAGGTGATGGCGTAATAATAAGTATCTGCCCCTACGGTCCTGATCTTCCAGCGCGATGCCAGCATGGCATCACCGGTTTCAAAACGGCCGGCCCTGTCAACCCGTAAATGCCATTCCCTTTTACTGTAAGTAACTTCACCGTGCATCATGATGTAGTTCTCAATATAATCGTAACCGCGTGGTGTGGGCAGGCTGGGATAGTTACCCGCCTGCTCTATCTGCGTTTTGTATTGCTGATAGTAGGCGGTATAGTCGAACAGTTTGTCGTTCTGCGCCAGCGCCTGGTTGGCATATGAGAGGGCTTTATCATAATCGCTCATCTGCAGGTATACGCGGGCCAGGAAAGCATAAGCCGCGCCTTTGGTGCCATGCACTACAGTAGCGCCCGTTACCGGCAGATCGGGAATGGCCGACGTTACGTTGCTGATGATATGATCGTACATTTCCTGAATGGTCACCTGCCGGTGCGGCGCATCCACTTCGGCGCTTTCTATGAGGGGTACCGATAATTTTGACGCTGCGGTCGACGCCTCGTAGGTATCGGCATAATAATTCACCAGAATAAAATAATGCATCGCGCGGGCCAGTTTAGCCTGCGCCATCAGCATATTTTTATCTGCTTCGGTTGCCTCAGTTGCCGTTGGCGCATACTTTAATATCAGATTAAAAGTAGAAATAGCAGCATACGCAGTATAATAAGCGCTTTCATCGGTGAGGTTCAAATTGATCCGGTTCACGCTTTCATCCCAATAATAATTGGCTTTCCACAGCGGGTAGTAGTTAAGGTTACCCTGGCTTTCCCAGCGATCGTTCAAGAGTAATACCGCCTGCGTCACAGGGGCCCTGTGATTGCCATATTCATCTCTCATCAGGGCTTCAAAATCGGCCAGCGTGGTGGGGATCTTCTGGCCTTTGGGTATTACATCGAGATACTTTTTGCAGGACCCCAATCCAACCACCAGCAGCAACAGCATAAAATTTATAGTGATCTTTATAGTAGACTTCATAGCCGTTCTTTTTAAAATTATTGACAGATTAAAAACCAAGGTACAGTCCCCATACATAATTCGGTCTGTTATAACCACCCAGCAAATACTTTGCATTCCTATCGGCTGCAATGGTTAATGCGTTCTCTACATTGAACTGCAGGCGGGCGCTTTCAACAAATGCTCTTTTGGTAATCTGCGACGGCAGGTTGTACGCCAGCGAAATATTCCGCAAACGAACATTACCCGCATTCAGCACATTCACAGATGCATATGAGTAAATGGTCGCCAGGTTCGAGCTAAAGCCCGGCGATTCGGCAAATGAAACTTTCGGTACGTCGGTGAAGGCTTCATCCCCGGGCTTCCGCCAGCGTTCGGTGATGCGTTTGTTCACAGGTTTGAACGCCGTCATATAGCCGCCAACCAGGCCGTTGTACTGGCTGCCCAGCATAGGCAGATCGGTATTTCTAATTACATGTCCACCCTCATAAGTCACAAGAAAAGCAAACGTGAAATTCTTATAATCGAGCGAGCTGCTGAATGAACCGCTGTATTTGGGCGCTTTTTGTCCGCTGAATACCACCGATGACAGGGTAGACGGCGTAGCGGTTGTTTTGTCGCCCTTTTCGTTAAACACCTGTGGCAGTCCCTGATCGCTTAAACCGGCCCACTGAAAACTATAAATCGAATTGAACGCCTCTCCTACCCGCGGGAATGCATTCGGATAATCCAGCTGCAGAAAGTAAACAGGCGCCTCAACGTTCACATAGGTCACTTTGTTCTTATTGAATGCAATCAACCCGGTAAGGTTCCACCGCCAGTCTTTTGAGCGAATGATATCGGCGCTGATGGTGGTCTCGATACCATGATTGGTCATTTCTCCATTGTTGATGGTATAAGTAGAATAACCCCACCCTTCGGTTGGCACGCCCTGCGTACTGGCCAGCAGGTCCTTGCCGCGTTTGTTATAATAATCTACCGAACCGGTGATGCGGTTATTATACATCGCAAAATCAACCCCGATATTACCGGTAAACGTGCGTTCCCACGACAACAGCGGATTGGGCCTTGAACTAATGGCACCCTGGATACCACCAAGCAGCAGATTGGCACTGTAATACGCGGTCATATACGGCGCCGAGTTTTTGGCAATATTACCGCCAATACCATAAGAGCTGCGCAATTTCAGCAACGAAACAAAGCCGGGTGTAAAGAACCCTTCTTTATAAATATTCCAGCCGGCGCCAACAGACCACAGGGGTTTGTTCTGGTATTTTGAATCGGTTCCCCACAGGTTACTGCGGTCCCAGCGAAGGCTGCCGGTAAGCAGGTATTTATCGTCGAAAGAATAACCAGCATTTCCATAGAACGAAACAAAACGGTTTATTACTTCGCGGTCGTAACCGAGATCGCTGGCAGCGAAAGTGCCGCCCAATAATAAACCGGTAGCACCGGCCAGCGCAGCACCATTCACCATTGTATACGAAAGCACATTGGGATCGTAGTTATAATCCGTTTGGTTATTGAGTTCCAGCTTCATGTTCTTTGTTTCTGAACCAACGATGGCGGTGATATTGTGATGGCCGCCAAAGTTCTTATCGAAGTTCAACTGCTGCCGGAAGTTGTAGGAATTACCCTGTTGTGTTTGCCGGTTGTAAATATTTCCGTAAGGTAATAAATACTGGAACCCATTGGCTGCGGTATACTGGGCAAAACCGTTCACGCGGTTGCGCACATAGTAACTGTTCTTATCGTACAGCCGGTTAAAGCGTTCGTTGTTGTTCTCATACTGAAAAGACACCTGGTAATTCAGCCATTTGGCAAACTTTACATCGAGCTTTGCATAACTGCGGCTCATAAAGGTTTTCGTTCTGCCGATGTTGAGGCCGATTTCATCGAGCGGTGTAATATCCATGCTGTACAATTTGTACTGGTCAATGATGTTCATGGTATTGGCGCTCAGGCGCGAGGCGGCGGCAGATGTATAATTTGAACCGTCTTCATTTTTCAACTGATCGTAAGGCAAATAGTTATAACCGGGAGAAAGCGGGTCGAAGCCCTGTGTTTTTCCATCGGCATACATCAGGTAACTGCTCAATTCCAGGTTGAGCCAGCGGGTAAGGTGCGCAGTATTGCGCAGGTTCACTCCCAGGTTCTTATTGGCTGAATATTTATCTTCCAGTGCATTGTCGCGGTAGGTAATGGAGGTATAAAATGCGTTTTTGTCGCTGGCGTTCGCCACGCTCACATTATATTGTTGCAGGAAGGTATTGCGTTTGGCGTATTTCTCCAGGTCGTCATAAAATTTATAACCGCCCTGTGAAAGCTGGCCGAGTTTTGCATCCAGATCCTGCTGTGAGATATTTCCCGCATAATGATTCAGATATGCCTGTACACCCTGGCTTACATAAATATTATTGGTGAGCATGGAGTTGGCATAGGTTGCGGCGTTGGCGGTTTGAAAATTGGGGTTACTGGCAGCCCACTCTTTTTCGATCTCCACCATATCGGCCGCGTTGGCTAAACGATCTGTATAATAATTATAAGGTTGAAAAGTGAAAGTGCTGGAAGCGTTGATCTGCGGTTTTCCCTTTTTTGATTTTTTGGTAACGATCACTACCACGCCGTTGGCGGCGCGCGCGCCATAAATAGAAGCCGCAGCCGCATCTTTCAACACGGTTATCTTCTCTATGTCTTCAAGGTTAAGCCCGGGTAAATTATCAACCAGTGAATTGCCTGAATACGTTGTATTCTCTACCGGGAAGCCATCGATCACATACAGGGGGCTGGTAACGCCGTTCATGGAAGTGGTACCGCGGATTATGCCATTGTTATAACCGGCCACCCGGCCTTCGAGCAACGAGCTCAGGGAGCTCAGGCGTTGTTGTTTGAATGACCCGGCGGTTACCGTGGCAAATGCGCCTGTAGCGCGTTCTTTGCTCAGGGTTTGATAACCGGTTGAATAGCTGTTGATCACGATAGCGTCCAGTGTATCCTGCGCGGGCGTCATTACAACTTCAATATTATAAGTGCCGTTCTCACCCTGCAGCCGTTTTACATCCCGGATATCACTTCCGGCTTTCAGACGGGCAATGGCTATTTCCTTTACCATAAAACCCACTGAAGAGATCTGTAATACGGCATTGTCATTTACATCATTCAGTGAAAAGACCCCGCCTTCGCTGGTAGAGGTACCTATGGCGGTTCCTTTTACATTTACCGAAGCTGCGGGCAATGGCTGCCTGTCGGGCGAATACACGATGCCCGATACGTTCACTGCATACACCTGTTGAATAGGTACAGGCTTAGGCGCTTCCGATAAAAAAATGGTTTTGCCCTGGATGGAATATTTCAGGGGCTGTGTTTTCAGTACTTCTTTCAGGAATGCATCGAGCGGCATTTGCTGTGCTGAAATAGTAACGGGTCGTGTACCTTTCAACAATGCTTCATCAAAGAAGAATACATAACCGGTCTGGTCTTTCACCACGTTGAAAATATTCTTTAGGGGAACGTTCTTCCCGGTAAATGTGACCGGCTGGGAAAATACATTTGCCGAAACCTGTAAACAGGTGGCCAGAAAAATGATTGCCGTGAACTTCATAACGAACATAGTTTTGGTAAACGGCCTCCGTCTTACGCCATGACGGAATAGCGCAGCAATTTGCATAGATTTGCTTTGTTTTGGGTTATGTAATAAGCAGTCTTCCACAACGTGCTGAATGTAATCCAAACATTAGCTCGCCTTCGCTAAAGCTACGGCGGGCAAAGCCGGAGGTGGTTGCAACACTTTCGGCTTTTGTTTGTCAGCACATTGAACTTTCGTTCAGGCAAGGTTATCAATTATTCAATCAGTGATCATTTTTGTTGTATAATCATTGTACGGCCATCAATCCGGAATTTGATGCCCAATGACTGCAATCCGTTCATCAATTGAGATAAGGTAAGATCATGGGTTATTTCTCCGCTGAATTTGCGGTCGGGTATTTGTCCTTCGTATTTCACCTGTACATCGTACCAGCGTGAAAGCTGGCGCATTACAGTGGCAAGGTCGGCGCCGGTAAAGCTGAACAGTCCGTTCTTCCAGGCCATTACCTGTTGAATGTCGGGCGAGTGGTTAATCGTGAATCGTGAATTGCTTACCAGTACAGCCTGCTCGCCTGGTTTTAAAATTGCCGATTGCCGATTGCCGGTTCCCGACCCAACCTGCACCGATCCTTCCAGCAACGTCACGCTCACATCCGGTTCGTCGTCATAGGCATTGATATTGAAATGGGTGCCTAACACTTTCACTTTCATATTGTCATGGCTTACTATAAACGGTATGGCCGCATTATGCGCTACTTCAAAATATACCTCCCCTTTTATCTCCACTTTTCTTTCATCACCTACAAATGAAACAGGATAGGTTATGGAAGAGCCGGCATTGAGCCAGATGCGGCTTCCATCAGCAAGCGTCATATCGATCACCCTGCTGCCTTTCGGATTGGTAAGGGTATTATAAACCAGTTCACTGGCAGCGCCTTTATAAGCAATTTGTCCATCGGCCAGTTTCATCACCTGCACATTGCCCTCATTGGCCAGTGCGCCGTTACCGGCACTATCGAGATACACTGTTTGTCCGTTCGCCAGCGTAATGGTTGCCCGGTTGTTTTGCGGCGCCGGCACATCCTGTATAGTAGTGGTAGCAACCTGTTCTGCAGCACCGGTTGTTTTGTTATTACTTAATAAGAAGTATGCAGCCACACCCAACGACAATACGACCACCGCAGCGGCCGCCCAACGGAATACCGGGCGACGCCACATGGGAACGGCCGCCGGTTCGTGCAGAAACGGCTCCGCCTTTGTTATTACCTGCTGCAAAACAGATTCCCACCCCATTGCGGGCGCCTCGTTACCGGCAGCGGAACGCTCCCAGTGCGCTTCCAGCTCTGCCTGAAAAACAGTTTCATCCTTTAGCTGGCGCACCTGTTCCCAAAATTCCGCCAGCTCTTCAGCTGTACTTTTGTCGTTCAGGTATTGCTGTACCAGGTATTGAAACCGGTGGTTTTGTGTGCTCATTGCAGCAGATTATACTAT
>CBIHPC010000346.1:0-6125 GCA_966211305.1 uncultured Niastella sp. | reverse complement strand
AAACCGCCCATTCCAAACGCAAAACCAAAGAACAGTCCGGCGATCATGCCCACTTTACCAGGTACAAGCTCAGTTGCATACACCAGGATAGCTGAGAACGCCGATGCGATAATGACGCCGATGATCACCGAAAGCACGCCGCACCAGAACAGGTTGGCATATGTTAACAACAGCGTGAATGGCGCCGCGCCTAAGATCGAGATCCATATTATATATTTTCTTCCAAACCGGTCGCCGAGCGGTCCGCCGATCAATGTGCCTGCCGCTACTGCTGCCAGGAAGATAAATAAATGTATCGTCGCCTGCTGTACCGGTACATGAAACTTTTCAATCAGATAAAATGTAAAATAGCTGCTCATACTGGCCATGTAAAAATACTTCGAGAAGATCAGTACCAGGAGTATAGCCAGCGAAGTTATTACTCTTGATTTCGGAAGTACCTTTTGCGTAACGGGTGCGGCGGCGGCCTTCGTTTTCATTTTCCAGTCGAGATGGCCTTTATACCAGGTACCAACCCTTACAAGCACAATAATACCTGCAATGGCCGCGAGTGCGAACCAGATAATATAGAACTGTCCGTGCGGAACAACGATCAGCGCCGCCAGTAACGGGCCAATGGCGCTGCCGGCATTGCCGCCCAACTGGAAGATCGATTGGGCCAGTCCCTTTTTACCACCGGAAGCCAGGTGCGCCACGCGCGACGACTCCGGATGAAAAACAGAGGAACCCATACCGATAAGACTAACGGAAACAAGTATGGCAATAAAGCTGGAAGCCAATGATAATGAAATAAGTCCTGTCAATGTAAAACCCATCCCGATGGCAAGGGAATACGGGCGTGGTGTTTTGTCGGTATAGTGCCCAACAAATGGTTGTAACAGGGAAGCGGTCAGCTGAAAGGTAAATGTGATCAGGCCGATCTCGGTAAACGATAAATGAAAATTTTGCTTCATCAACGGGTAAATAGCCGGGATAACCGACTGCAACATATCGTTCAACAGGTGCGTGAAGCTGATCGTAAACAGAATGGAATACACGGTTGTTTGGGCCACTGCTTTGGGATCCATAACTGCGGGTGCACTGGTTGTCTTCATAAATCAGATCATCTGATGTTTAATAATAAATAAAATTACTGAGCAGTATGTCCTATAATTTTCGCGGCCGTATTCCAGGCTTTTTTCGCATCATTTGTTTCGATGCTTTTCAGCAATTGTTCATGCAGGTTTTGCGTTTCCCGGAAATCAGTAGTGTCTTTGTATATGGAGAGAAGCTTGCGCGGCTACTTCATCTGCCAGTGAACGGCGCGGAATTAAATTAGTCGTCATATCATCTGATGATTGCAAAGATAAACAGCCGGGGCTTAATTAGAAAAATATTTTTAAGCAAGAGGTGCCATAAACTTTTTACTCCCCTTGCTGTTTATTGCCGTGAGGGTATAAACTGCAAAAGCAATACACAGGATCAATTTAAGAAAAGCGTTTATAGGAATATGTCACCAGTTTTTTTCATAGCGCCCGGTTGAGTCAACTATGTACATCTTGTTATTTAAGAAGTATGCGAAAAGTGATAAGCCGGTTAGCCGTAAAATTCCAGATAAATACACAGCCAACAGCCAGCGCTTTAGCCAGGTAAAAAGGGATCTGTGGCCCGTGAAAGAGCTGCAGGAGTAAAACATGAAGGATCAACCCCACCAATGAAATAATAAAGAAGATTAAAAACCGGGGCGCCGTGGCCGGGGCATTGCCTTTAAACGTCCATTTACTATTGAGGTAGTAATTACTAACGGCGGCCACAGCAAAGCCACACCCACTGGCAATGTATTCATTTACGTGCAACACATCGCGCAATAACAACGTAATAGAGAAATCTATGAATAAACCCGATAGCCCTACCAGGCCAAATTGCATAAACGATACTATATTTTGTTTGAAAAAATTTACAATTGCATACATACGCTATTATTTTATTTTCCAAATTTTCGGGGATACCAGGCAAGTGCAAGCATAAAATATTGCTGCAATACATTTGAATTTCCATGGGTAACCTGATTATTGGAACCGTAATTGATAAGTCCGGTGTTTTGATGCAAAAGATCGAGTGCGGAAAATTTCAACTCGGCATTATTGCGCTTTAACATCCTGCAGGTGATATTGGCATTCCAGATCGTATACCTGGTTGGTTTTGCCTTATTAAAAGAATTACCGGTATAGGTAATATTGCTGCCCAACGAGATCTTTCTGGTACAATTGAACACACTGCCCAACTCCCATTGGTTGATGGCGTTGGTGATTACCATTCCATCGCTACCTTTTGACCTGTAACGGCTAAATGTATGCCCAATGGCCATATTGACGGTCAGCCGGTCGGTATATGAATAAGTAACAGCAGGCTTGTAAGAAACAGAATAATTATAAAAACTACCGGCAACTCCGTTTATAAATACAGGACTTTCATTCAGGGATAATACAGGTGAAATGGCAAACTGAAACTGGTTCCTGTTTGCTTTAAAACTCTTCCTTACCTGGCCATTGAACCGGCCATAGCGATACCCATCGGCATTTACAATGGTGTTCACAACCCGGCCCAACGTATCGATGCTATTGCTGTTGGCAAAATAATCGTTGATATAGCCGGCAGTAAAAGTAAAATACCAGTTAAATGTATTTTTAGGCTTCAGGCTATTATGACTCACGTATAAATTCATTTCCCGGGTATCCTGCTCATTTAAAAAAAAGTTACCGGCCCTGATATAATTCAGGTTCGCGCTGTCGATCAGGGGCGCCAGTTGTTCTACGTTTGGGTATTGCGAAGAATTTGATATTTTCAATACAACCGAATTTATACTTCCACCGCTTCGTACTCTTTCTAATTTGAAACTTGCTTCGCCGATCAGTTTTTGATAGCTTTTTGAAAACTGTTGAAACTGTTTTTGCGACGTACTTCGTAAAATAAAAAACTGCGGCCCAATAGAAAAGCTTGAAGATAGTTCATTGCTGATCTTTCCTCGTGGTTTGAAATTAAAGCTTTCGCTGATAGTAATGGCGGGTTTTATATTATAGGTCAACTCCCTGCGCTGGTTAGTAAGGTACGTATTCACCTGGTAATCGTTCATTGGCGGATACCTGTCTTTCAGGTCACTGTTATTTTCCCCGTTTGTGATCTCCAGCTCATTTCTGAGCCCTATAGCGAAACCGGGAAATACTTCCCTTTTAAAAATTCCCTGCGTCATACGCGGCAGTTCAAGCTTTAGCTTATTGATCAGCTTTGTGTTGTGATTGTCATACAACCTGCCAAGATCACGATTCAACGCAGGATTATCCTTCAAAACATATTCCGATCTGTAGTTGAGCTTTTTTACCTCATCCATTAACTGAATGCTATAGGTTACATCATAATGCTGCAGCGGGTTCCTTCTTTTATTTTCACCAGAAGTATGGTTAAAACCGGTAATGACCGAAATATTTTTATTATCGGCACTTGTATATGCCTGTTCGGTATTGGTGCTTAACAGGGTATTTTTTTCATCCATTATAACCGATGAACTAAACTGCTGATCATCGAGTACCTGGTTATTGAACAGTGAATGCACATAGAAACGTGAATGTTTACTTTTCTTCTCGTACTGAACATTTGCCTGCTGACTCATTAACCCGGTTTTATTTTCACTGCCCTGTTCATTCCTGAAATAGTTACCGTTGTTCAATGTGGTGATCGTTTGTGTATTCGTAAGCAGGTTTTGCCTGTTATCACTGATAAAATATTCACCGCTGATGCGATTGTTATTGAAATTATCGGGAGCTTCCAAAAAATCGTGCTGAAAGAAAAGCCCCGTGGCGCTAAATGTACCAGACCCGGGCGTTGAAAAGTCAGACTGGTAATCAACGCTGGCGCCGGAGCCTTTGAAAGTGTGGTTAGCGAGCAAAAGGCTCATGTCGCCTGCCTTTTTGTTTACGCTATTGCGAACCCCGGCCAGGCTTAATTGCGTTCGCCGGTTAAAGAAGTTGATGCTTCCATCCAGCTCATAATTTTTACCGGTACCATAGCCGCCGCCCACTTTTCCAAAATAGCCATTATCTTTTCCCTTTTTAAGTTTAATATTAATTTCAGTTGTTGAGTCTTTTTGGGCGTTCTCTTTATTTTTTTGGTATACCTGCACTTTATCTACAATATTCTTGGGCAGGTTTTGGGTGGCCACACGGGCATCGGAACCAAAAAAAGGTTTCCCATTCACCAGCACGCAGCTCACTTCTTTCCCATTTACGGTGATCAGGCCATCGGCCCATATGGTTATACCCGGTAACACGCGCAAAAGATCTTCTGTTTGGGCGTTCGGGTCAAGTTTAAAAGCATCCGCATTGAATTCAAGCGTATCGCCTTTCATGCGAACGGGTGGCGGTGCCCCCGTAACAACCACCTCATCCAGTGTACCCGTGGCCGGTAACATATTGAAAATGCCAAGGTCAAGTATATTTAAGCTGGTCGCTATCTGAAACTTTTTACTATAACTTTTATAACCCACAAAACTGGTCACTATAGTAAGCGGTATGCCAACGGGAATGTTCGTAAGAACATAAGCGCCTTTTTTATCAGCCATTGTATAGACAATAAGCGATGTATCCTTACTCTTATAGACGGCTACGGTAGCAGCGGGCAATGGCATTGACTGTGCAGAATCGAATACAATGCCCTTCAATACAGCATATTGAACAGTATCCGTTTGAGCAAATACCCTTCCGCTCAAAAAGCCGGTCAGCAATAGTAAAAATATGTAAGGTATTCGCATCAATTACAAAACACTTTTGAATTTAACCTTAACCAATACCGGATTGCCTTCCATCCTGTTCTTTTTATCATTGAAGAAGGCGTTGAGTTCCGTTGAATATTTTATACGCCTGTTTTTGGATGCCTCCATTTGACTGAACAGCACTTCCGCGGGACAGGAAAAATAAAAAAAGTTACCGTCGAAATCCAAATAAACCGATTTGCTTTTTGGGTCTGCCGCTGTTTCTGTAACCGGAAGAAAATTACTTACCGAATCCGAAACGATCTTATTCACGTCAACCAGCGTTTGTGTTTTCTCGTCAAGGATAAATGAATGCTTTCCTTCGGAAAAGAAAAGCTGGCTTCCCTTTTTATAAAACCTGAATAACCGGGGAATGATCATCCTGTCCTTATCCTTTCTCAGAAATGCCATCCTTTTATCGTTGTAGGAAGTATCGGTTATAAAATTTTGTGGCAGGCTGTACTGTACAGGGAATATAAATTGATACACCGGTTTCAATGAACCCGGGGTAAGCCGGTAAACGGTATAGTCGTAACTTCTTATATAATATACCCCGGTATCGGCGTCATTGAAATTAGGACCGAAATTGATCGCCCCCATATGATCGAACTGATCGAATTTATAATACTGCGGGTATGGCAAAAACCAGTTGGTGATCCTGTTGTTCTTATAAACCAGTAACTGGTATACGAGGGAATCCTTCGTTGTCTTTAAACGATTGTTATAAAAGACCGTATAGTTGTTATCCAGCACCGTTTTCGTAACCCCCATCATGGTGTTGGGCCTGGCGGCCAGTGTAGACTTTTTAATCAACTCGCCATCCAGGTTATAAAAAACGATTTCAGGATAATTGACGATCTCTATCAGTTTTGACCGTTGATCAAAACTGAACTGAAACACATTTTTCTCTACTTTAATTTTTGCATGAAAATTCCCCGTGTTTGTAAAGATCAATACCGCATTACTTTCTTTCTCCAGAACGATAAAATGGTCATCGGTCGCTTCCAGTTGATAAATATAACGGAACCGGCTTTCATTGGTCGGTTCCAGTGGCACGTATACTATACTGTCAATAAACCGGGCGGCATTCCCTCCTACCGCAGCTTCCGGATCGATCCTGATTTTTTTTATGCTATTTCGTCCCTGCGCAAACAACAGCGCCGGCTGTATGGCAAAAACAAGGATACATATTTTAGAAAGGAATGTCATTTTTTAAAATATTTTTCAGAAACGGTATTGTAGTACATTTCAGAAAGGTTGGGCATTTCCTTCAATGGAAAAAACACATCTTTCATTAGCCGGCTGCTATCCAGTACAAACAAAAAAGGCGCATCTCTTTCGT
>CBIHPC010000345.1:0-6132 GCA_966211305.1 uncultured Niastella sp. | reverse complement strand
TTGTTGAGCGTAACCATTCTTAAAGATACTTATCTCCCTTGTTCCTTTTAACCTCGGCAACATATTCTTTGATATCCTGTTCTTTTTCTCTTTTGCAGATAAGTAGCACGTCGTTGGTATCAACTACAATAAAATCTTCCATGCCCTGCAGCACAACGAGTTTGTTCTCGGGCGTTTGGATCATACAACGATGTGTTTCAAACACAATGACATTGCCCCCGCCGGAGGCATTCTCCATATAATCTTTTTCAAGATTTTCCCAGGCGCTGTTCCAGCTTCCGAGGTCGCTCCAGCCGAATGATGAGGGAATCACATACACGTTATCGGCCTTTTCCATTATGCCGAAATCGATGGAGATATTGGTACAAAGCGGATAAATGCGTTGTAAAGCCGGCCCTTCTTCCGTCGTATTCAAATACGCTTTTTCCGCTTCGAATACATCATAGGTTTCAGGCAGGTATTTTTCGAATGCGGCGATTATATTTTTCACCTGCCAAACGAATATACCGGCATTCCATAAGAAGTCGCCGCTGGCAAGAAATATTTTGGCGGTTGAAAGTTCAGGCTTTTCAGTAAACGTTTTTACTTTATACACATTGTCGCTTACCGCCTGTTGTTCGTATTGTATATAACCATAGCCGGTGTGCGGATAGGTAGGTTGAATACCCAACGTTACCAATGCGCTGTGTTTTCCAACAAAACTGAGCGCTTCGAAACAAACTTTATTAAAAGCAAGCGGATCGAGTATCAGGTGGTCTGAAGGAGCAACTATCAGCGACGCCTGCGGATCGAGCTGGTTCAATTTGTAGCTAATGTAGGCAATACAGGGAGCTGTATTTTTCCGCGAAGGTTCGCCCAGAATATTCTGCAGCGGCAGTTGCGGCAATTGTTTCTTGACAATATTTATGTATTCGTTTGAGGTAACTACATAAATATTTTCGGCCGGAATAAAAGCAGCAAATCGTTCATACGTGGCTTGTATGAGTGTTTTTCCGGTGTTCAGAATGTCGAGGAACTGCTTGGGGTAATTAGTACGGCTCATGGGCCAGAAACGGCTTCCTATTCCCCCTGCCATTATTGCTACGTAATGATGTTTGTTCATTTTTTGTTAAGTTGTCCTTTTCGGCTAAGCCCGGAATACTGACAGGTTACTATTTGATGATGTCTTTGACACCACAAAACGAAAAACTGTCAACATTATTAGTTGATAAAGTTACAATCTTGCTGCTATTACTTAAATAACTTAAATGAGCCCTTCTCTGATCAGGTCGTGCAGGTGAATAAAGCCATGATATTCCATTTCTGCCGACACAACCACCAGCTGGCTGATATCAAACTTTCGCAAACGATCAAGTGCTTCTACAGCCAGTGCATCGGCTGTAATAGTTTTCGGGTTTACCGTCATGATCTCTTTTGCAGTCACGCTGTTTAAGGGAATATTCTTCTCTAGCATTCGCCGCAGGTCGCCATCTGTTATGATCCCAAGCAAACGTTTGTTCTCATCGGTAACGGCTGTCGTTCCCAATCGCTTTTTCGATATTTCAACGATCACTTCTTTAAGGGAAGCGGCAGGAGACACCTGTGGCTTTTCATTATTTATATACAGGTCGGATACGCGCAGGTATAATTTCTTTCCAAGGGTACCGCCGGGATGGAACCGGGCAAAATCTTCTGAAGTGAAACCCCTGAGCTCCATCAGTGTTACGGCAATGGCATCGCCCATTACCAGTTGGGCCGTTGTACTGGAAGTTGGCGCCAGGTTATTGGGACAGGCTTCCTGGGATACGGTTGTGTTTAAAACAATACCCGACTGGCGGGCCAGGAACGAAGCTGTATTTCCCACCATACCTATCAATGTATTG
Organism: uncultured Niastella sp.; assembly: GCA_966211305.1. Lineage (GTDB taxonomy): Bacteria > Bacteroidota > Bacteroidia > Chitinophagales > Chitinophagaceae > Niastella. The sequence continues at coordinate 4,270 of CBIHPC010000345.1, read as the reverse complement.
CCAAAATTCCTTACCAGGGGAACCAATACTTTTATTTCAGGGCTTTCGCCGCTTTTACTAATGATCATTACCACATCGTCCTGCTGAACCATGCCAAGGTCGCCATGAATAGCATCGGCTGCATGCAAAAACACAGCAGGTGTTCCTGTTGAGTTTAATGTTGCAACCAGTTTCTGGGCTATTAAAGCGCTTTTGCCAATACCACTAATAACCAGCCGCCCCTTCATTTCATAGATTGCCTTTACGGCATTCTCAAAATCATCGTTCACCATGCTTTGCAACGACGCAATGGCCTCCGCTTCCAACCCGATGGTCCGAAGCGCAACAGACTTAATATCAATGGCAGACAAAGTAGACATATTAAGGCGCAAACCTACTTGAAATTGTTAATTGCACAAAGCTTTATGCACATTGTAACTGTTAACCTTTAGTCTTCAAACCACGGAAAGGCTTCCTGTGTATTTTTTGGCTAATGTTATCCACACATTTGCGATGCGTTATATATCAAACGCTTATACAAACAATATGCAGCAGCTTTTGTTAAGTTAAGCAGTTTATAATTAAAGTCGGTATAAGTATCTTATGAAGGGGCTAAAATACAGGCTGCATATCACTTAAGCAGCTTTTTAAATATGAGGATTTGACAATTAAAAGATTGGCATAACAACAAAAATGAATTAAATTCGCATCCCTTTACATGTTTTGCCTATAATATTCTTATCCTAAAGGGCCTGATTTAAACCCATACACTGACGATTTGCTAAAGGGCAACAAGTACCATTTATTGACGTTAAAGAAAACGTCAATCAGGCTTGGTAATTAATATTTTCTGAAACAATCTGTGCGAAGGAAACACTTTGAGCAATGTCAACCACATCAAAAAAAACACCGTCAAAAACGGCAAAAGTTCAGAAAGACAAAGACAATAAAGTAGCAAAGAAAAAAACTGCAGATTCTTCATCTACTACCTCTCCCATTACAAGCGCTTCTTTGCATCAGGCTCTTCAGGAGCAATTTGGATTCGATCATTTTAAAGGCAACCAGGAAGCCATCATCAAAAGTTTATTGTCGGGAAAAGATACGTTTGTAATAAAACCTACCGGCGGCGGAAAAAGCTTATGTTATCAGCTGCCGGCCATCATCAGCGAGGGAGTGGCTATTATAATTAGTCCGCTTATTGCATTGATGAAAAACCAGGTTGACCTGGTGCGCAGTTATAGCAGCAAAGATGATGTAGCGCATTTTCTTAACTCCACGTTAACAAAAAAGGAAATTCGCGAAGTACATGACGACCTGCTGAGCGGACGTACAAAAATGTTATACGTAGCGCCCGAAACGTTGACCAAGCAGGAAAACCTCGAGTTCTTCTCCGATCTGAAACTTTCATTTTTTGCCGTTGACGAGGCACACTGTATTTCAGAATGGGGACACGATTTCCGACCCGAGTACAGAAGGCTGCGTGAAATGATGACGCAAATTAATCCTGATATTCCGGTTATTGCGTTAACAGCGACCGCAACGCCTAAAGTTCAAAGCGACATTATCAAAAACCTCGGACTGAAAGAACCCGAAATCTTTATATCTTCTTTTAACCGCCCCAACCTGTATTACGAAATACAGCCAAAGATCAAGAAAGATCAAACCATCAAGAACATTGTACGCTTCATCGTACAAATGAAGGGTAAGAGCGGTATCATTTATACTTTAAACCGTAAGACCACCGAAGAACTGGCCGACATGCTGATGGCCAATGGCATAAAGGCCGTTGCCTATCATGCGGGGCTCGACAGCAAACTGCGCGCTGAACGCCAGGACCTGTTCCTGAATGAAGACGTTCAGGTGATAGTTGCCACCATCGCATTCGGAATGGGTATCGACAAACCGGATATCCGTTTTGTTATTCACTTTAATATTCCAAAAAGTATTGAGAACTATTACCAGGAAACCGGTCGTGCCGGCCGTGACGGACTGGAAGGAAAATGTATCCTATACTATTCACATAAAGACGTTTCAAAACTCGAGCACCTGATGCGCGATAAACCACTCAGCGAACGCGAAGTGGGCGCACAACTTATCAGTGAAACGGTTGCTTACTCAGAAAGTGGTGTATGCCGCCGTAAAATACTGATGAGCTATTTTGGTGAAGAGTATACCGATAAAAATTGCGGACAGTGCGATAACTGTTTACACCCGAAAGAGCAGGTTGAAGCAAAAGATAATGTGGTGAAGGTGTTGAAGGTGATCAACTCGCTTGACGAGCGGTTTGCTTCCGACTATACGGTAAATATTATCATTGGCCGGTTAACGCCCAATATTGCCATGTACCGCCATGAAGGCCTGGCCGAATTCGGTATTGGAAACGATCAGCCCGACCATTACTGGAATTCACTGATAAGGCAAATGCTGCTGGAAGGATTGCTGAGCAAGGATATTGAAGATTACGGTGTATTGAAGATCACTAAAAATGGAGAAGCCTTCAGCAAAAAGCCCAAATCGTTCAAGATCGTATTGAACAATTTATACGAAGAGGCCAATGCCGACGATGATGAAGGTTCTGAAGCGGCCACCGGTGCAGCAGCCGATGAAAAGCTGTTTGAAATGCTGAAAGAGCTTCGTCAAAAGGAAGCCAAGAAAAAATCACTGCCCCCGTTTGTGATCTTCCTTGAAACTTCACTGCAGGATATGGCCACCCTGTACCCTACCAGGCTCGAGGAACTGGAGAAATGTTCAGGTGTAAGCAAGGGTAAGGCTATTCGATATGGTAAACCGTTTATTGAGCTGGTAGCCCGCTATGTTGAGGAAAATAACATTGTACGCCCCGACGATTTCGTAATGAAAAGCGTGGTGAACAAAAGCGGTAATAAAGTATACATTATTCAGCAGACCGATAAAAAGATCCCGCTCGAAGTTATTGCCAAGAACAAAGGCTGGCGTATGGATGAAATGCTGGAAGAAATGGAAACCATTGCCGCCAGCGGAACCAAACTGAACCTTGATTATGCCATTGCCGAAATGCTCGATGAAAACGAGCAGGAAGACATCATCGAGTACTTCAAGGGTTGTGAAACTTCATCGCTTCAGGTAGCGCTGGAAGAACTTTCAGACCAGAACTTTACCTGGGAACAGTTGAAGATCATGCGGATCAAGTTCCTGGCGCAGTACGGTATGTAACAGACTTCACTTATTGTATTAATATTTAAAATGTCCCGATTCCATCGGGACATTTTTATTTATGACCTGGCCTGCATTCGATATCATTCATCGAACAATAGGGACATTTAATCGAAATAAGGGACACATTTAGCTACCTGTTAATACTTTGCATTACCTAATCGCGTTTAAGAGTAAGCAATCTGGTATAACTCCTGAACGCTAAAATTTAAATCCTGATGAAAACCATTGTACTCATGGGCATTTCATGCCTGATGCTGGCGGGGGTGTATGGAGTAATGATCAAAAAGAGCGAGGTCAGCAATCTTTTGTCCTTCAACAGGGACAACAATACGGTTCTCTCATTTGGTTCTGATAACCCCAACAAAGCCACTCCGGCTTTCAATGGTACAGAAAATAAAAAATCTACCTCCAACACATTAGATGACAGTCATTGGATCGACGATCCGCTTTTTGAAAAAGCGGAAGGGCCTGAACTGATCATAGATTCTGAAGGGGAAGTGGCTGATGCCAGCCCAAAAACTAATCCCGAAATAATAAAAAGGGCAGCGCCGGAGCAGGATAATAAAGAGAACACGAATCAACTCACACCTGAAGTAAAACAGTTGATCCTGGAATTGAATCCTGATACATTGGCCGAGAAGAAAACGGTACCGGTGGAAGTGATTTAAAATTGAATTTTTGTACGAAATAAAATAAAGAGACTGCAATAAGGGCATGAATAATGAATAAGCCGACAGCATCCCACCGAACCGGGATGCTTTTTTTTAAAATTAATGCCAGAAAGCAGGAATTCTTTTTAATTTTTTTGCCATTTTGTTAGGAATATCTCCTATTTTTGCTGCCCGATTTAACCAATGGGTTTCAATCGGAAATGGTGCGGTAGCTCAGTCGGTAGAGCAAAGGACTGAAAATCCTTGTGTCGGCGGTTCGATCCCGCCCCACACCACGAAAAAAACAGGCAGTTATGAAACAATTTCATAGCTGCCTTTTTCTTTGGTCGAGTTTTGGCCGGGTTTTTTAAGGAAACCCCTGCCTTCCAGGCTGAAGCTGCCAGCGGCTGTTAATTTCCTCCCAAACTATATAGAATGAAAGCGAT
>CBIHPC010000344.1:0-6135 GCA_966211305.1 uncultured Niastella sp. | reverse complement strand
CCCGCGATGCCGGCACAGCCAAGAAAAAATCCCAACGAAATATTACCGGCCAGGCTGCCGCCATTCCTGTTTATATAATCGGCCATTCGCTGCAGCCTGTTTTGCGAAAGCGATAAGCGCAGCACGGGGTGCTCGGTAAGGCGTTTGCCAATACGGCCATAATTAATTTTATTCTGTACATAACCGGCTATAATACTACTGAAGAAAAGAAAGAATCCGGTATTACAGGCGTAGAGTAATGAAAGGCTTTGCCAGGGATGCTGCTCCTGCAACAAATGAACGGCCTGTTCGCCCTGAACCAGCGGATGACCGAACACCCAGTGGTACAACCACGCCAGCAGCCAGGTACCGGGGAACACAACGATCAAATTCCCGATAAAGGAGGCGATCTGGCTGCGGCTCACTTTCGAAACCGTAACCGCGAGGTTGTACAGGTTGGGCGGTTCGTCGCTTTTTCGGGCGTCTAACGAACTGGCGACAGCGCTGGCTGTGAAGGCAGGCTGTTTGGTGGCGAGGGTCGATTTGGTTTCTTCAATGGCTACAAAACCCACACTGTAATTAATACTGTATACAAAACCGCTCCAGAAGGGGGCCAGGTGCAGCAGGCCCAACAGGTTTTTAAAGATGGCCACAAAACAAATGATCAAACCGCCCCACATGGCGCTCCAGATCATTTGAAAGTATTCAAGCGGTGAAGCAGTAATATATTTATTGCCTTTTTTGCCTTTGTGTTCGGCGATCTGGTAAGCGAGGTAATTGGTGGTTTGCGACAAAAATTCCCTGATACTGTTCTTCCGGTTCTCATTGCGCACTACCGTAATGAACAGGTTGGCAAAACGGCTCAGGTTGATCTTTTCATCGGCATCGGCAATATCAAGGAGCAGGTACATGCGGTTCAGCTTCTGCTCTATCTGAAATAAAATAAAGGTTTGCGATAAACTGGTTCCTTTATCGGCTGTTTCATTGCGAATTTGCTGAACCAGACCGGCGCACCGCCCCAGTACAGCCGTTAATTCTTTTGCCAGTTCGCGTACCGCTTCAGGATGTTTATTGTGCCGCAACACCATTTCTTTTATCTGGTATACCAGGTGTTGTTGTACTGCAAACGGATAATTGGGCGGTTGCCATTGCTGCGGTATATGTTGGCTGATCTCATTTTCCCAACCCAGTTGCGCTATCCGTGCGCTTAATATTTGTAATGACAGTACCGATTGTTTTATGATCACCGGCTCGTTCCCTGAAAATGAAAGTCCGATCTGCTCAAAGAAATGCACCCATTTCTCACGGCCTATCTGTTCTACCCATTCATAATCGTTATGCTTAAAAAAAATGCGGTTCAACAGGTATAAAAAGTCGTTCGGGTCCTGCGCCGCAGGTAAGAATTTATGTTTAAGGCGTGCATAGAGCTCCCGGCCCGCACCCCGCGAAACCGTGATACCGCTTTCGGTAAGCATGGGCACCAGGTTACTGTTGATCAACTGCGCCATAATGGCCACCCGCAGGTTGTTCAACACCGATGGATGCTGGTGCATAAACCGGATGGCTTCTGCAAATTTTTTATTGGCCTTTTCAAACTCAGGCAGGTTGGGGCGGATCATAGCAATAAACGCAACCAGGTAATTCAATGCTTCTTCCCGGTCCTTTATTGAAACGGAACGCCCTTTTTCAAGGAAGTCTTTTACGAGATTATTTTTTTTCTTTCTTCGTATCATTGATCATCTGCATGATTTTGGCAATGCAAGTCGTTAAACGGCAGTCGGCAATCGTGAAACGTTAAACGGCAAACGTGAAAGTCCTATATTCATACCTCACAACTATTTTTTCACAAACTGTATCCGGCGATAATTTTACTTCAACATTCAACACTGGAAATTCAATATTTCGTATTCCCTTTCTCATTTCTCTGTTTTTCATTCTTCATTTTCTTAAACCCATTCTCCTTTTATCATTACTTTGTCTATCAAATTCGACCCAAACGCGTACGGCAAATATGCCAGCGACGGCACGGGTTGGGTAAGAATAAGACTGGCTTTTTTGCCAATGGAAATACTGCCCAGTTCACCGGCGCATTCCATGGCCCAGGCGCCATTGAGCGTAGCGGCATTGATGGCTTCTTCGGGTAACATTTTCATTTGAATACAGCTCATATTCACTACCAGGTTCATATTGCCGCTGGGCGATGAACCGGGATTGTAATCAGACGCCAGCGCAATGGCGCAGCCCGCATCAATAAGGGCGCGCGCCGGTTGAAAGGGCATGCGTAAAAAAAATGCCGCTGTTGGCAACAACGTGCCGATGGTTGACGAACCGGCCAGTGTTTTTATTGCATCTTCATCCATCGTTTCAAGGTGGTCAACGCTGATGGCGCCTACAGCAACACCGGCCTGCACCCCGCCCGATAAGTTAAGCTGGTTGGCATGGATCTTTGGTTTTAAGCCATGCTGCATCCCGGCCCTGCAAATGGTTTCCGTTTCCGCTGCGGAAAAGAAACCCGTTTCGCAAAAAACGTCGATATAATCGGCCAGTTTTTCCCGCGCAATAACGGGTAACATTTCCTGTATAATAAGATCGATATAGGCCTGGTGATTGTCTTTATACTCCACCGGATAGGTATGCGCGCCAAGGAACGTAGCCTTGATGGTAAGCGGCGATCTTTCACGCAGTTTCTTTATCACCCGCAGCATTTTCAGCTCTCCGGCTACGGTCAATCCATAACCGCTCTTGATCTCTATAGCGCCGGTTCCCAGCCTGCTCAATGCGGTGAGCCGTTCCCAGGCCATATTGAACAGTTCATCCTCCGGTGCATCGTTCAATTTGCGGGCAGAATTGAGAATGCCGCCGCCTTTGGCGGCGATCTCGGCATAACTCAGTCCCTTTAATTTATCGATGAATTCATTTTCCCTGCTGGCGGCAAATACTATGTGGGTGTGGCTGTCGCACCAGGCGGGTAATACCAGTTTGCCGGTGGCGTCGATTGTATCGGCCGGGAGTGAACGGTTGATCGACGGTAGTTGTTCCATAGGTCCATAGGCAGCTATGGTGTCGTCTTCAATAATTAAAAATGCGTTATCTATACATGGAAGTTCGGCAAGTTCTTTTCCCCGCAGTACAGGCCATTGTTCCCGTACATTAACGAGTTGTTTTACATTGGTGAGCAGTAATCGGGCCATTGAGTGAAGATACTGAATTTGAAAACCCGGGAATTAATAATAACGAATGATTGCCCCTGATTTTTCAAATAGCCGGTAAAAAATAAGTCCGGAAGAAAGGGCATTGCTATGCGCTTCTTCCGGACTTTCTCCGTCGGACATTTTATCTTTAATTATGTTCCAGCGTACTGTTGTTTATTGACCAACGGTAACATGAGCTTTCTTAATAATTGTAATACTTTTTGCTGAGAGAAAACGGTGTATTGGGCAGCGGTTGAGCCATTGCTTACTTTTATGCTATAGGCGCGTTCGCCCAGTGCTTTGAACATATCTTCATCGGTTGTATCATCGCCCATACACAATACAAAATCAGGTTGCAGGTCGTTCACGATCCTGAGGGCCATAATGCCTTTATCAAAACCCGACATGCGCACTTCCACCACTTTGTTCCCATCTACCACCTGCAGCATCGTATTTTGCAACAGCTGCGAAAGGTTATTGATCAGTTCCCTCGACCGGGTAAAACCGAGATCAGGGTGTGTGTTGCGGTAGTGCCAGGCCAGCGTATTCGTTTTTTCTTCTATAAATGAGCCTACGCAATGGGTAACGAACAACTGCATAATGGGGCGGATCTCGTTCTTCCACTGATCGGGGATAGAAACAGCTTGTTGCCATTGTTCATTTTTGGGTTTGAAACTGGCGCCATGTTCCGCTACCAGCATCAATGGCAGATCGCCCAGCCATTTCTCGAGGGTTTCCGCCTCGCGGCCGCTGATAATAACCACATTGTTTCTGGGGTCGGCCGTCAAACCGGCCAACAATGCCCGCAGCTCATCATTGGGTGTGGCATCCTTGGGTAATTTCGCATAAGGAACCAGGGTGCCATCATAGTCGAGCAGCAGACAGCGGCTTTTGGCCATCTGGTAATGCAAATGAATTTGTGATCCCGTTCTTTCATCGAGCACTTTCACCTGTTGTTTTTCCTGTTCTATTTTTACATTCGATAACTGGTCGAGAAAATCACTTACCCATTTGATCACATCATAATCTGATAACCGCTGTTGCATCAGCGCCAACCGGTGCTGCTGTTCTTCCTGCGGCATGGTCAATGCCTTGTTTATGGCACTGGAAACTTCAACAATATCGGTCGGGTTCACCAGCAAGGCCTCATTGAGCTCATTGGCTGCGCCGGCAAGTTCACTAAGGATCAAAACGCCTTTACGTGCTGAACAACTGGCAACATATTCTTTGGCAACCAGGTTCATTCCATCGCGTAACGGAGTGATCAATGCCACATCGGCTGCTTTGTATAGTGCGGCCAGCTCATTGAACGGAAGATGGGTATACCTGTAAATAATGGGTTGCCAGGTAATGGTAGACACTTTACCATTGATGGTGCCTATTTTTTGCTCTATCTGTTGTTTACGGTCGGTGTATGCCTGTATATCGTCGCGCGAAGGCACAATGTTCAGGATGAACACCACTTTTTCGCGCCATTCGGGATACTGCTCCAGAAAATATTCAAATGCATTCAGCCGGTCCATCAGCCCTTTTGTATAATCGAGCCTGTCGACGGAGAAGATGATCTTTTTGCCTTCGAAATTATTCCTGATGTCTTTATAGTGTTGTTTCGTTTCGGGATCGTCGCAGGCCTTATTGAACTTTTTATAATCGATACTGATCGGGAACAGGTCGGCTTTCACCAGCCTGTCCTGGTATTGCATGTTATGAAAATTACTGTCAACACCAAGGATCATTTTAACCGATTGCAAAAAGTGCTGTGCATAGTCGTGCGTATGGAAACCCACAAGGTCACTGCCAAGCACCCCTTTCAGTAGTGAAGACTTCCATTCCGCCGGTAACATCCTGAACAATTCATATGAAGGGAATGGGATATGTAAAAAGAAACCAACGGTGATATCGGGATTATCGGTGCGCAGCATTTCGGGTAACATCATCAGTTGATAATCGTGTACCCATACCGTATCGTCGGGCCGTAATAACGGTTTCAGTTTATCGGCAAAGGCCCTGTTCACTTTTACATAAGCATCATAATAGTGGGCCTGGTATTCGACGAGACTGGGAAAATAATGGAATAAAGGCCATAATATAGAGTTTGAAAAACCGTTATAATAATCCTTGTATAACAGTTTGTTAAGGAATAAAGGAATAACCTGAAAATCCCGGCCTTCCAGTTTTTCAGCTACTACCGTCCATTCATTTTGGGGAAAATCTGCCACACCAAGCCACAATTTTTCAGTAAAGCCCCTGTTTGTTGAACTATCACTTTCAAAATAACTTTTTATTGCCGATACCAACCCGCCTGAGCTTTGCCGAAGCAGCAATTCATCTCCCTCACGGTCAATAGAAAATGGTAGTCTGTTAGATATAATAATCAATCGTCCCATAATAATTACAGTAAACCAGTTAAAAATGAACCTTTTTTGGCACGCCGGCCTGACCAGGCATGTTTCGCTGGTGTGTTAATAAAGAAATTATAATGCCAATAATGGGAGAATTGTTGAAGGGACTGGCCTGTTTAAAGAGATTGTAATGTGGCTTTAATGTGAGATTAAGGAGGGGTTAATGTTCACAGTTCACAGTTCATAACTTATAGTTTAGGGTTTGGGTGTAGGTTTAAAAAGAAAAAGGAGACAAAGAATTCCTCTTTATCTCCCTTTAATGTTGTATGTTCTTTGTGCCTATTTAAAATTCAATTTCATCCGTTGGCGATAAAGCTCTCGTACTACACCCCGTTGGTTATAAGGGTTTGTAACCAGGAAAAACAAATACAATGGTTCAGTAACTTCTGTCATCTTCAATGTTTTTTCCTTAACAGGGAAGTATACCTGTTCAATAGTTCTTGTAGCGGTCACAGTATTTGCATCTACTGTTTTGATATCTCTGTCGAACCGGTATTCGTTGCTGGCTTTATTATAAAGCCAGAACGCCCAGTTGTCAGAGTTAATGGCAATTTGCTTGTTGG
>CBIHPC010000343.1:0-6170 GCA_966211305.1 uncultured Niastella sp. | reverse complement strand
GGCATCAGTAACGTAAAATCGTTTACCAATGAGTGGTATGAGATCGGCAGGTATACACGCAGCCTGCAGCAGGTAGTAAAGCTGGCGGTAAGCAATGGCCGGTTCAGGGGCATGTTCGTGTCATTTATTTTATTAAGCATCTTCGGAACTATAATACTGGTTGTATGGTATGGCACTACCCTTGTGCAGGCCGGTACGCTTTCTTTTGGCGGACTGACCGCATTTGTTGTGTATACCGCTTTTGTTGGCGGCAGTATGGCGGGTTTTGCCGATCTGTTCAGCCAGTTTCAAAAAACGCTGGGCGCCACGCAACGTGTACGTGAAATTCTGCGCGATGAAACGGAACCCGTAGCTGTTACCGATGAACCTGTACAGGAAAAAAATAAACTACACGGCGCTGTTGGTTTCGAACACGTGGCCTTCAGTTATCCTTCCCGTAAAGAACTGCATATCTTAAAAGACGTAAGCATTACCGCGGCGCCGGGCGAACAAATTGCCATCGTTGGCCCCAGCGGCGCCGGCAAATCAACCATAGCCTCCCTGTTATTGCAGTTTTATCATCCCGATGAAGGCAGATTATTATTTGATGGAAAACCGGCCAACAGCATTCCGCTTTCACAGCTTCGCAAACAAATGGCCCTGGTACCGCAGGATGTGTTATTGTTTGGCGGAACCATAAAAGAAAATATTGCCTATGGTAAACACGATGCCACCCAGGCGGAAATTGAAGAAGCGGCCCGTAAAGCCAATGCGCATGATTTTATCACCAGCTTTCCTGAAGGGTATGAAACAATGGTAGGGGAGCGGGGTGTTAAATTATCGGGCGGTCAACGCCAACGCATTGCCATTGCACGCGCTATATTGAAAGACCCGGTTATACTGGTGCTGGATGAAGCTACCAGTTCGCTCGACTCGGCTTCGGAATCGATCGTTCAGGAGGCGCTTGACAACCTGATGAAGAACCGTACCTCCTTTGTGATCGCTCACCGGTTATCGACCATTCGCAATGCCGATAAAATAATCGTTCTCGACAAAGGTCATGTAGTTGAAAGCGGTACGCACCAGGAATTACTGGCTATAGATGATGGGTTGTATAAAAGTTTGAACAAACTGCAGTTGGAATTCAGATCTGAAGACTTATAAGATTCAGTTTGTCGTTTATGGTTTGTGGTTCTTTTATTTCGGGTATCGCTACTATTTCAAGCCTCGCTTTCAGTTTAGCCGGTATTCTGTATTCCTCGTTGCCTTTATGCCTCTATGCCTTGACTTTAAGCTGTATTCACTTTCGGCTTTAAGCTTTGGTCTTTCGCCTGTATTGCCTGCAGCTTGCAGCTGTATTCACTTATCGGTCAAGAAATGCCCATAGCGGTATAATTGGTTATTTGATTACACGAATGGCTGTTAGCCAAACTTCGGAATTCCTCTCACGTAAAAGCGGGTGGTTAGCTGGTAAGTTTCTGCAAAACAATATATAGCAACCGATTAAATTCACATTAATTTACTTCTAAAGCGAACGAACGCCCCTTTTTTCTCGTCTAATATCGCGGCCCGGTTTTGTTACATATATAAACAGGGGCAATACAAATAACTTTAAACTGCATAATGAAACCTGTATTTACACTGTTATTAGTGACATTTTTTTCAATATCCTTATGTGCGCAGGAGGAGAGCGCTTTACGCGATAAACCAGCTGCAACAGGCGTTGGTAAACTGTTTGGAAGAATTGTGGATGCCAAAAACAACAAAGGCATCGATGCCGCTTCTGTACAATTATTTCATAAGAACACAAACGCCCTGGCCGGCGGTATGCTCACCAAACCGAACGGCGATTTCGATATTCTCAACCTTTCAATTACCGATACCTTCCGACTGGAGGCTACGGCCATCGGTTATGGAAAACAGGAATTGATCATCTTTTTTGATAAAACTGCCAAACGCAACGCTGTGGAGAAAGATCTTGGAAATATTAAACTCACCGCAGAATCGCAATATCTGGGCTCGGTAACTGTTGTGGCCCAAAAGCCGGCCCTGCAAATGGGCATCGACCGCAAAACATTCGATGTAGAAAAGAACCTCGCATCGGCAGGGGGTACGGGTATAGATGTAATGCGCAATATTCCCTCCGTTACTGTAGATGTCGACGGCAATGTATTATTGCGGAACAATTCGCCGCAGATCTTCGTTGATGGCCGTCCTACCATACTTACCCTCGATCAGATCCCGGCCGATAACATTGAAAGGGTAGAACTGATCACCAATCCATCTGCAAAATTCGATGCAGCCAGCACCGGCGGTATCATCAATGTTGTGCTGAAGAAAAATAAAAAACTGGGCTTGAATGGTCTTGTGAGCGCAGGCATCGGGTCGCCTGAAATTTACAATGGCAATGCAGCGCTGAACTTACGACAGGGCAAATTCAATTTTTTTGTGAGCGGGAATTACAATTCATCGGGCGGGCGGCCGAAATCGGAAACGTATCGCATCAATAAACAAAATGGCAATATAGAGAACTACTTCAACCAGTTTGCATTCAGCGACCGCACCCGCCGTTTTTATTCCGTTCGTTTTGGGATGGATTTCTTTTTAGATAACCGCAATACGTTTACGCTTACCCAAAACTTTGGCGCCGGCCGATATGCCAACGATGAAGAACAGAACCAGGAATATCTCGACATTAACCAACAGGCCGAACATTTTGGTTTTCGTACATCAGACAGCCGCTCGAACAACCAGCGCAGCGGCACGCAGTTGATATTCAAACATAATTTTGTCGAAAGCGGAAAATCGATCAGCGCCGATATCAGTTATAACTATGGCAACAATGATGACAATACGAATATCCTGAACACCTATTCGTTTCCCGATGGCAGCCTGTATGCCGCCGACAGCCGGGTACGCAACAGCGGAACGGGCAGCAATAACCAGGTCACCGTTCAGGTTGACTACGTTGATCCCAATGGCGAGAACGACAAACTCGAAACCGGTGTTCGTACATATATCAATGACTTCAACAGTATCTTCAATGCGTTTTCGGTAAACAACGGCAGCGAAACCAAATTACCGCTGAGCAATAATTACAAGTATCGCGAAATGGTGAATGCCGCTTATGTAACCTATACCGGTAAAGTTCTGGGAATCGGTTACCAGGCAGGTTTGCGTGCCGAGCATTCAAAGTTTGATGGCGAACTGGTTGACAGCGCCCGCAAATTTGGTTACCAGTTTCCCAAACAACTAAGTAATATATTCGATGCCCTGTTCCCAAGTTTGTATTTGAGCAAAACGGTAGGGGAAGGACAGGAAATACAATTGAATTACAGCCGCCGCATCCGCCGTCCTAATTTCTGGCACCTGAACCCGTTTGTAGATATAAATGACCCGTTGAACATAAGACAGGGCAACCCGGCATTACGTCCAGAATTCACTAATTCATTTGAGTTCAACTATAATAAAACATATAACTCGGGCAGCTTTTTAGGCGTTATCTATTTCCGCAATACCGAAGGCGATATCACACGTTACAGCGATACTATTACAGCAGCTCAGTATCAGCAACTGAACAATGCAGCCATTGACCCCAGCGCAATCTTAAATACATTCGTAAATGCCCAATACCAGAACAGGTGGGGATCTGAGTTGACGTTACAACAAAAGTTGGGGCAGCACCTGGATATTACGCCAACCATCAATTTGCAATACAAAAAGGTGGTATCGAATGTCAACAATACCGATCTCAGCAATGAAGGGTTTAACATGGAAGCGAAGCTGATCATCAATTACCGCCTTGCGGCCAGATCGGCATTTCTGAACAAATGGAGCTTCCAGACAACCGCCGGTTATGAATCACCGGAAGTTGTTCCGCAGGGAAAACGCAAGGAAATGTATGGAATAGACCTGGGAATACGGAAAGATTTCCTGAAGAACAAAGCGTCGTTTACATTTAATATAAACGACCTGTTCAACTCAAGAAGACGGGGTTTTATAACCGATACCGAAAGTTTTTACCAGGATTCGTACCGCCGATGGAATGTGCGCAGTTTCAGGGCTACGTTCACGTATAAATTCGGGAAGGCCGACTTCCAGTTATTTAAACGGAATGGTGGTGGCGGGCATGAAGAGCAAGAGGACAGAGATTAGAAAGGAACTGTGCTGACCACTCGCCACTCACCTTACAAACTCGCCACTCACCTTACAAAATCAACAAACATATACCTGAAATTGATCACCATCTCTTTAAACTGGTTCATGATATCCTGCCCAAAGTTTCCGTAGTATAACTTATCCTTGGGCGTGGTACTGGTTGTTTTAACCGAAACGTCTTTTAACACCGCGGTTTGTCCGGCCACGTTGATCTCAATCTGCGGCAACCGGTATGCTTTGGTTTTTGTGACGCCGCCGGCGCCGCCGATCTGCATATCGAATGATTTGGCTGCCGAATCGATCAGTTTTTTATTATCGCGGTAAAATGGTTCGTTCAAAAAAGTGAACTGGGCGCCGGTATCGAAAGTAAATGCCAGTGTATCGGTATTATAAGCCACCGTGATCACCGGTAATAATTCATCAACCCCAAAATTGCGAATATTGCGGTCAACCGCCGTTTGTGGAATCACCAGCATGTTCTTATTGATCCTTATTTCCTGTAGTTGTTCAATAATAGGGAACCCGATAATGCCTTTGATGGTATAAACACCGCGGCCAAAAGAAAGCGCGCTATCGGGAAACACCATGAATACCGCGTTTTTGATACTGATATTACCGAGTTTCAATTCGTCGGCAATGGCGAGGTTGGCATTCACCTGCAAACCGGTTATAGCCCGAACCTTGAACTTCACATTCAGCATGTGCAGGTTCGACTTACGTGCATATGATTCCGTTATAACCGACAAATTTGCACCCGTATCAAAAACAAAATAAAAAGTGCTGTCGGCAAAACTCACAGGGATGTTGATCAGTCCGGCCAGGTCGCGGCGATAGGGTATTTGCGTTTCGCTGCTGATGGTGGTAGTTTGGGGCGGAACGTTTTGCAGGCCTTTCCAGATTCGATCTGAATTGCGGGCGTCATCGCGTTCTTCCTCTGTCAGTGCATGTTTGTATTTGCGCAGCAACAGCTGCGTGGTTAAATGGGCATCGTGGTATTGGTACAGCTTAACGTGGTTATCGATCTTTTTCATCAGCAGGTTGCCGGCCTGGGCATCGGTAAGGTGTTTTTTATGCTTTCCGAGCAAAATGGCAATCTCCTCGTTGGAGGTGGTGAGATCGTGAAAAAAATTATGTAAGAAGGCCTGGTAATAGAGTTTTCGCCAGGCGGGTAACTGGTCGTATGTACTGCTTTGTATTTCGCGTTTCAGCGCAAAAAAATGGCGATGCCGCAACAAACTGTCGAGTTTTTTTGTATCTGTAGCGAATACCGCTGTGCAGGTAAATAAACAAATAACGAATAAAAATTTATGCATGGTCTCAAAGTTAAGCGGAAGGGATATAAGCCCCAAAGCCTACAGGCCATGCCGCAGCGTTAAAGTCACAACATTATATAAGTCTTAACTATCTTTGCTCCCGTTATGATAAAAAGTGAATTGATCAACGAACTTATACGAACACGCCGGAGTGTATTTACCCAACAATTTGAGCCGGGAAAAGTTATTCCCGATGAAATTATCTGGCAGGCGCTGGAGAACGCCAACTGGGCGCCCAACCATAAATTCACGGAACCCTGGCGGTTTACTGTCTTTACAGGAAGCGGCTTACAAAAACTGGCCGAACAACAGGCTGATATCTATAAAAAATACGCCGGCGCCAAATTCAAACAAAACAAATATGAACAGATGCTGGTAACGCCGCAGCAATGTTCGCATGTTATTGCCATTGGCTGTAAGCGGCATGCAGACCAGTTGCCGGAAATCGAAGAAATTGCGGCGGTGGCATGTGCGGTGCAGAATATTTACTTAACGATCTCAGCATATGACGGCATCGGCGGTTACTGGAGCACCGGCGGCATTACCTTTATTGAAGAAGCCAAACCATTATTTGATCTGGGCGCCGATGACAAACTGATGGGTTTCTTTTACCTGGGTTACGTTAAAGTTCCATCTGTTTCGGGTAAACGAAAACCGGTGCAGGAGAAAGTGAAATGGGTACAGGGGTAATGTGATAATTCGATAATGTGACAATGAAAT
>CBIHPC010000342.1:0-6172 GCA_966211305.1 uncultured Niastella sp. | reverse complement strand
TGTACGAAACTACCGGCATTGCGAACCTGAGCAATCGCGAAATAGCCGATATGAAATTTCATCAGGGCTATGTATACTTCACTTTAAAGCAATTCGATAAGGCCAAACCGAAATTCGACGCCATCAGGCAGGACAGCAGGGACCCCAATTATTTCGATGCCAACTACTACTACGGTTTTATTTGCTTTTACGAAAAAAGGTATAATGATGCGCTTACCGCTTTTACCATCGTAGAAGATCATCCTAACTATGGCCGGGTGGTGCCGTTTTATATTGCAGGCATTCATTACTCGCTTGGCCAAAAAGAAAAAGCGCTTCAATATGCCGAAGCAAAACTCAAAAGGGGCAACCTGCATTATGATGTGCCCATGCGCCAGATGGTGGGACATGCCTATTTCGAGAAAAAACAATTTGACAAGGCCCTGCCATACCTTGAAACATATGTTAGCAAAGCCGATAGCGTAAAACGCGAGGATATTTACGAATTATCGTATTGTTACTATGAGGCTAAGAACTGGAACAAAGCCATCGACGGGTTTAAACAGATCAGCGGAAAGGAAGATTCGCTGGCGCAGAACGCTATGTACCTGCTGGGCGATGCCTATTTGAGAACAGGCCAGAAAGCCAATGCGCGCAACGCCTTTCTTCTGTGCGCACGCAACAGCAGTAATCCAAAACAACAGGAGGTTTCGCAGTTCAATTATGCCAAACTCTCTTACGAGCTGGGTTACCAGGACGTAGCCTTAACCGAATTGCAGGAATTTCTGACCAAATACCCCCAGTCGGAATATAATAATGAAGCAAAGGAGTTGCTGGTGAACATGCTTGCCAGCACCAATAACTATAAAGATGCACTGGCCTTACTCGAAAGCCTGAAAACGCCATCGCCCAACGCGCGGCGTTTGTACCCGGTGGTGCTGCTGGGCCGGGCCACTGAATTGATAAATGATGGGATGCTGGTGACGGCCAACGACCTGCTAACCAAAGCAGAAGCCGATGCCAATAACACATCGGTATTGCCCCAGATCCAGTTTTGGAAAGGAGAGATCTCATACCGGTTAAATAAAGTTGATGATGCCATCCGCCATTTTTTCGAGTACCTGAAACGCCCGGTTTCCTATATAGAAGTTAACCCCAACAATGCCAATTACAGTTTGGGTTATTGTTTTTTGAAACGCGAGAACTATAACCAGGCCCTGGGATTTTTCGAAAAAGTGGTTGTCAACCCGAAGATCAATGCCAATCCGCTGGAGCAGGACGCTTACGTACGCAGCGCCGATTGTTATTATATGAACCGCGATTACAAAAAAGCCCTCGCGATGTACGATAAAGTGATCGGTTATTCGTGGGCCGCAGGTGACTATGCCACTTTTCAAAAGGCCATGATCACGGGTGTTAGCAATGAAAAAGAGAAGATCACCCTGTTGGCCAGCATCAGCCGCCGTTATCCGCAATCAAACTTATCGGCCGATGCCAATATGGAAGTGGCCACCACCTATATTGCTGCCGAACATTTTCGCGAAGCCCTTCCTTATTTAAAGAATGTAGTGAACGATCCGGTTTCTTCATTGAAGCCAAAGGCCTATTTGAAAATGGGAATCGCCTATTACAACCTGAACAACGACAACGAGGCATTGAAGCAATATGCCACCGTTTTGCAGCAGTTTCCCAATTCAACCGAAGCGGAAGCTGCGCTCGAGAACTCCCGGATCATTTATGTTGAGCAGGGTAAAACAAGCGAATACGTTGCATTTGCCCGTTCAATGGGTAAAGAAATTACCACCAACCAGGAAGATGAGCTGATGTATCAGCAGGCAGAAGTGCAATTCAATAATGGGAATTTCCCCAGTGCAGCCAAAAAATTTGAGGAATATCTTACCCGTTTCCCTGAGGGCAAATTCGCGCTGGAAGCATTGTATTATAAGAGTGAAATTTATTATAACCAGAAAGACTGGGCAAAAGCTGCAGAAGGATATGAGAAGCTGAGCGAACTGGTGCCCAATAAATTTGGTGAAAAAGCATTGCTGAATGCAGCCCGGCTGAACTTCTTTGAATTGAAGAATTACGAAAAAGCAGAAAAGTATTTTATTAAACTGAAAGATTTTGCTACTTCTCAGGAAAATAAACTCGAAGCCATGCGTGGGTTACTGCGAAGCCAGTTCCAGCTGCAAAAATGGAACGATGCCGTTGCCAATGCCAAAGAGCTGTTGAACCAGAAAGGTATTGGCTCCGATGATAAAGTGATAGCCAACATGGCTGTAGCCAAATCATTCCACTCTTCTAATCAATGCGATCAGGCGATCAGCTATTACCGTCAGGTTGTTTCATTGAACAAATCGGCTTATGGTGCGGAAGCCCGTTATGGAATTGCGCAATGCTTCTTTGTACAGGACCGTTTGTCCGATGCCGAAAAAGCGGCATTCGAGGTGGTGAACAAATCAGGTTCTTACGAAGTATGGGTAACCCGGGCCTATTTGTTACTGGGTGATATATACCTGAAGCAAAAAGATTATTTCAACGCAAAGGCTACGTTCCAAAGCATTGTAGACAATGCCAAACTGGAAGACCTGCGCCAGGAAGCGGATAAGAAATTGAAACAAACCCAGGAAGAGGAAAGAAAGAATAGTAAGGTAGGGGGGTAACCCCCCAGCCCCCTAAAGGGGAGCAGGAAATGAAGAATTAGGAATTTAGAACAGAGAAATGAAAAAGGCAAATACCATTACAGATTGAATTCTTTGTATTTGCCTGCAGCTTGCAGCTGTATTTTTCACGATTCACTATCACGAATTATCGTTTTACAAATGAGTAAAATAATCATAAGAACAGTTTGCTTCAGTGGATGCCTGTTGGTTGCCGCAGCCTTAAAAGCACAGGAGCCCAATAAAGGGAAAACCATTGATGTAACCTCTACATTCAAACCGGTATTACGGGAAGCTTCAAAGATCAATTTCAATGCAACCGAGCCTGCTGTTGACACCACAAAACCCAGGCTCAATTACAATATTCCGGCGCAGAATTTATTTTTTACCTATCAGCCTGCAGGCGTACACCCGGTGGCTTTGAAGGTAGATTCAATGAACGCCTGGCAATCGAGCAATTACATAAAAGCGGGTATAGGTAACATTTATCAGCCTTTTGTAAAAGCAGGCTTCAGTTTTGGCGATGGCAGGCAAACCTTTTTTAACCTGTTTGCCAATCACTATACGTCAAAGGGCGAATTGCCTTTTCAGAAGAACAGCCAGACCAGTGTAGCGGCGGCAGGTACATATAAAACCACAAAGAACCTCGAGTGGAATGCCGGTTTGGGTTTCCGCAGCGATGATTATTATTTGTACGGGTTCAAACCATCTGATTTGCCATACACCAAGGAGGATCTGCGGCAACGTTTTCAAACTATTGAAGGAAAAATTGATTTTCGTAATCTTAGTCCAACAGAGTTTGGCCTTAATTACCGTCCCAGTATAAAAGTGAGCAGCTTTAGTGACAAACACGATCCTAAGGGCAGTGAGATCAATACGGTAGTGAACCTGCCGCTTGAAAAGACTTTTGGCGATGATGAGAAGTTCGCGTTCAACATTGGCGCCACTGCCGACCTCACGAATTACAAACGCGACGATAATAATAACAAGTTAAACATCAAAAATAACTTGTACCAGATTGCCACAGCGGTATCGGTTAAGACCAACAACTTTAACCTGCACGCAGGTATTTTGCCCAGCTGGGATCAGAAGAAGTTCCACATGTTGCCGAATATTATGGCCGATATCACTACCGGCGACAGGCAGTTTACTTTGCAGGTGGGTTGGGTAGGGTACTACCAGAAGGGATCGTACCAGCGTTTTGCATCCATTAACCCATGGCTGGCGCAGCCCGATACATTGATAAACACCCGGGCCATCGATCTGTATGGAGGTATAAAAGGCTCACTCGGCGATCATTTTACCTATTCGGCCAAACTGGGCATAGTTACTTATCACGACATGCCCCTGTTCGTAAACGATTCGATCAATGGCGGCAAATCGTTCAAAATACGGTATGAACCAAAGATGAACGACCTGCAATTGCATAGTGAGCTGGGGTATACCGTTGGCGAAAAATTCAGTGCAACGGCCGGCTTAACGCTTAATAATTATTTCAACCTCGAGCGCGAAAAAGACGCTTATGGGTTGATTCCGGTAGAACTGAATGCCGCTATTCGCTGGCAGCTGATAAAAGACCTGTTCTTTTACAGTGAACTGTGGGCCTGGACCAAGCCAAAATATCTTACCAAAGACGGCGACAGCTTCAAAGGAGACAATGCAATGGACCTGAACGCCGGCGCCGAATTCAGGATAACAAAGAACTTCAACCTGTGGGTACAACTTAATAATTTGTTAAATGACAGATACCAGCGGTGGAACCAGTATGAAGTGTTTGGCTTCAGCATCATGGGTGGTATAACTTATTCTTTTAATACGAAGTAGAGCAGGCGAAAGCCTGAAGTCTAAAGCCTAAAGCAAAACAAATAGGATTTGCTTTAGGCTTTCTGCTTTTAGCTTTAAGCTGTATGGCACCCCCTTAAGGGGGTTGGGGGTATTGGGGATAAAGGTTTTAACAGGATTGTGTTTCCATTACCGGAAATTTTTTGTTCTTTGCAGAAGTAAACAGAATATTATGAATAATGTGCTGGTAAGTTATCTGCTTCAACATAAAAGCATCAGTATTCCGGGACTGGGTTCAATGTATATTGAACGTATCCCTGCACAGACTGACTTTGTGAACCGTCGTATTCTGCCCCCTGACTATCATTTTCGTTTCGATAAATATTTCGATGCTCCCGATAAGGATTTTTTCACCTACCTGGCAAAACAGCAGAACATAGCCGATTATGAAGCCATTAAATGGTATAATGAGTGGGCATACGAATTGCGGAGCAAATTGCGGGAAGGGCAGAACGTAGAATGGGCCGGAATAGGCACGCTGAAAAAGGACATATCAGGAGAAATAATATTTGAATCTGCAGGCCGTATTCCCAGTTTGCAGGAGCCAACACCGGCCAACCGCGTTATACATACCCATAGCCAGCATACCATGCTGGTGGGCGACCAGGAAGTGACCAGGAAGATCTCTAATGTTGACACTAACAGCCCAATTGTTTCAGATAACAATAATGTTATATCTGGTGATGAGCAGGTGCCTGATTATCCACCCTATCCGGAAGAGCCGCCTAAAAAGCGGGGCTGGTGGATTTTCGCGCTGGTAATTGCCGCCCTGGCGTTGACGGTGATCTTTTTCAGGGTATATAAAAACGGCTTTGTAACATCCGCAGCAGGTAATCAGCAGCGGATCAATGCAGCCCCCTGATATTTTTCTTTTAAACAACCTGTTTCTTTCTTTTCTTTGCAGGTCATAAATACCTGATGTCGTCACCTATACATTATACCACCTGCCCTGCCTGCGATTCGTCAGACATTCATCGTGTATTGGCATCAAAGGATTTTACGGTATCGCATAAAATGTTCGAAATTTGGGAGTGTAGCCGTTGTACCATGCGATTTACACAGGACGTGCCCCAACAGGATGATATAGCCGCTTATTACCAGTCGGATAATTATATTTCACACAGCAATACCAGCAAAGGACTGGTGAACAGGTTATACCACCGCGTGCGAGAACGTAGTTTAAAAAATAAAAGAAAATTAGTACAGTCGTACTCTAATGCCGAAAGCATGCCCCGCCTGCTCGATGTTGGTTGTGGCATTGGCGCCTTCATGGACCATATGCGGCAGCATGGCTGGCTGGTTGAAGGGGTTGAGCCCAGTGAAACCGCCCGCAACCTGGCCGTAAAACAATATGGGCTGTACGTTTATCCGCCCGATAAGTTCTTCGATAAATCTTTCGGCGATTTTGATATCATAACCATGTGGCATGTGCTTGAGCATGTGCACCTGTTGAACGAATATATGTACCGGCTGAAAGAGCTGCTTCGTCCGCAGGGTACCCTGTTCATTGCCGTTCCCAACTATACCAGCTATGATGCTACCAAATACGGCGAGCATTGGGCGGCGTATGATGTACCCCGCCATCTGTATCATTTCTCGCCCGATTCAATGCGTTTACTGGTTGAAAAGCATGGCCTGAAGTTAAAGGCGGTAAAACCCATGTGGTTCGATAGCTTTTATGTAAGCATGCT
>CBIHPC010000341.1:0-6231 GCA_966211305.1 uncultured Niastella sp. | reverse complement strand
GCGATGGCGGCAGCGATCTGGCTGGCGTCTTTTTTATTATAGGCCTTGCCTTCGGCCAGTAGTTCTCCGTCAACCACAGCGCCTATGGTAAACAGGCGGCGGCCGCCTTCAATACGTTCGTCGAGGGTTTCGAACTCAAGGTTCTTACCATTCTTGTTAGCCCAGCCGTAAAGTTTATTCTTATGGTTGATTTCGAGGTTTTCAAGGTCTTCCATATACAAATGGGGAATGACGATGCATTCAAACACCCATTGTTTGGTTTTCTTAAAGCCGCGGTCGAGATAAATGGCGCCTACAACCGCTTCGAGCGTGTTACCGAAGATCTGGCTCATCTTAAGCGAGTTGTCGAACTTATTGTAGAAGGTGATCTTTTTCAGGCCCATTTTGATGGCAATTTCATTGAGCTTGTTGCGGTTCACCATTTTGGAGCGCATTTCGGTGAGGAACCCTTCTTCCTTGTAAGGATACTTCTTAAAAAGAAAATCGGCTACAATACCGCTGAGAATGGCATCTCCGAGGTATTCGAGCCGTTCATTATTTTCGTCTGCGCTATCCCTTACCGACCTATGGGTAAGGGCAGCCTTATATAATGCGAGCTTGCCCGGGGTAAAACCCAGTACATTACGCAGATTCTTTTTAAAAGAAAGATTCTCTTCTTTGCCTAAAAAGCGGTCCAGGATTCCCACAATTGTCAATCTACAAATTTTTCATTAAGCCAAAAAATCATAAATAGGGCCAGGAGTCCGCAAGCCGTCAATTTCATTAGCTCAGCAACCCGGCGTAAAAAAATTACGCCTCGTATTTTTTCACTATCACACAGGCGTTATGCCCTCCAAACCCGAATGTATTGCTTAAAGCAGCACGTACTGTTCGCTGCTGGGCTTTGTCAAAGGTGAAATTTAAACGGGAATCCAGTTCAGGATCGTCGGTAAAGTGGTTGATCGTAGGTGGAACGATATCATGTACCACACTCTGGATACATGCTATGGCTTCAACTACACCGGCAGCACCGAGGCAGTGGCCTGTCATGGACTTGGTTGAGCTGATGTTTACTTTAAAGGCCTGTTCACCGAAAACGTCCATGATCGCTTTTACTTCGGCTATATCGCCAAGTGGTGTTGAAGTTCCGTGGGTATTGATATAATCGATATCCCCGGGCTTCATACCGGCGTCTTCCAAAGCTACGTTCATAACGTTCTTTGCGCCCAGTCCTTCAGGATGTGGCGCTGTTATATGATGCGCATCGGCGGTAGCGCCGCAACCTGCAATTTCGCAATAAATTTTAGCACCGCGACGTAAAGCGTGTTCCAGTTCTTCCACTACCAGTACACCTGAACCTTCACCCATTACGAAACCATCGCGTTCCTTATCGTAAGGACGGCTGGCGGTTTTTGGGTCATCATTGCGTTCGCTAAGGGCTTTCATGGCGTTAAAACCACCTACACCGGCTTCGCTGATAACGCTTTCTGCGCCGCCGGTAAGAATAATATCAGCTTTGCCAAGCCGAATGAGGTTAAACGCGTCCATGATCGCATTGGTAGAAGAGGCACAGGCGCTTACTACGGCAAAATTAGGACCGCGAAAACCATGCCGCATGGAAATGTGGCCGGCAGCTATATCCAGGATCATCTTTGGAATGAAGAAAGGATTGAAGCGGGGCGTACCGTCGCCCTTTGCGAAGTTCACCACTTCTTCCTGGAAGGTTATTAAGCCGCCAATACCGCTGGCGAATACGACTCCTACCCGGTCAACGTTGACATTATCTTTATTAATGCCTGCGTCGATCACCGCCTGATCACTTGAAATGATAGCAGTCTGGGTAAAGCGGTCGATTCTTTTAACTTCCTTACGGTCGAGATAATTCAACGGATCGAAATTCTTTAACTCGCAGGCAAAGCGTGTTTTGAATTTTGAAGCATCAAACTGGGTAATAAAATCGGCACCCGACACTCCGTTAATGAGTGCGTTCCAATATTCCTGTAAATTATTACCGATTGGTGTAAGGGCACCAATTCCGGTTACAACAACTCTTTTCAATTGCATAGCTCTTGCCAGAGGGAGTTTTAAGTAAGAAATCCGCTTTCGCAGCATGCGCCCAGCTATCGAAAGCGGATTTAATTTATTGCACCTGATCTACCATATTCAATTTACTTAGACCTTAGCATGCTCTTCTAAGTAAGCAACAGCCTGGCCAACAGTGGTAATTGTTTCGGCCTGTTCATCAGGGATGGAAATATTGAACTCCTTTTCAAATTCCATAATTAATTCAACAGTGTCGAGCGAATCGGCACCTAAATCATTGGTGAAGGAAGCCTCATTGGTAACCTCTGCTTCTTCTACACCAAGCTTATCAACAATGATCTTTTTAACTCTTGTTGCGATGTCTGACATTTTTGTAAAGTTTAGTTACGGCTGCAAAAATATAGATTTTGGAATAATGACAATAAAAGGCTGGTTTTTAATTAATCTTGTTAATATTTTGTGGTTTACCGGTTTTGTAGTACTATTCAGCCCTACCCCCGGTTTCACCAGCCGGCCCCTTAAACGGCGAACCTATAATATTTATGCTTATGAACCTCGTTTATTTTTCAGGATCTTATTGGGGGCTGATAAATGGTAAATCATTATATTGCAGCGCACTACCCAATTACTCGGCATGGCGTTAAAAATAATAGATCACGGTTCCCGCGAGTACCAGCAAATGGTTCAGCTGCGTAACGATATTCTACGCAGGCCATTAGGGCTGCAATTTACCCCCGAGGAACTGGAAAAAGAAAAAGAGGAGATCCTGATAGGCGCGTTTGAGGAGGAGAAGATGCTGGGATGCTGTATGCTTATTAAGGAAGACCCCGTCTCGGTGCGTTTGCGCCAGATGGCGGTATTGAATAACCTGCAGGGTAAGGGTATAGGCCGTGCCCTGATGCAGTTTGCCGAGAATATCGCCCGCGACCGCGGCTTTCACAAAATAACTATGCATGCCCGTAAAACCGCCGTTGGCTTTTATGAAAAGCTGGGCTACCGGGTTTGCGGCCAGGAATTTGAAGAGGTTACCATCCCCCACTATGTAATGGAGAAGCAGCTCTGAATTTTAAGAAGTTCCTAATTTAATTTTAATACTGTAAGGTAAGCACAACGCTTACGCAGTGGTTTCCTTTGCTGTAACAAACTCCCTCATCTGCGAAAGGAACCTTACCATCTTTTGCATGGTGTCCATATCTTCTACCACCAGCATAAATAATTTACCATTCTGCTTCAGGCGGGCTTTGTTGGTTCTGGTTTGAATATAAGTAAGAATATTATGGAATACTGGCGATTCAAAGTAAGGCGAATCGGCCTTGTTTATAAAGTAACATTTCAGCGTTTCATCCTTCAGCAGCATCTTTTCAAAACCCAGCTCTACAGCCAGCCTGCGGCAACGCACGGTATCGAACAGGTCTTCCACCTGTTGCGGTATGGGCCCAAAGCGGTCCTGCAGCTCAGTGGCAAAAGCCTGCAGTTCTTCTTCGTTATCGCAGTTATCAAGACGGGTATACAGCGTCAACCGCTCCGTGATACTTTCTACATAACTATCGGGTATCAGTATCTCCAGATCGGTATCGATGGTACAATCCTGTACATAATCTTCCTGCTTCGAGATCTCAGCCTTGAATAATTCACGGAACTGCGTACGCTTCAGTTCCTTTATGGCCTCTTCCAGTACCTTCTGGTACATTTCGAAACCAATTTCGGCCATAAATCCGCTTTGCTCACCACCCAACAGGTTACCTGCCCCGCGGATATCGAGGTCGCGCATGGCTATCTGGAAGCCGCTGCCCAGCTCGCTGTGCTGCTCGAGGGTTTGCAACCGCTTTCTTGAATCGGGCGGCAGTGTGCTCATCGGCGGCGCCAGCAAATAACAGAAGGCTTTTTTATTGCTTCGCCCTACCCGGCCACGTAACTGATGCAGATCGCTTAGCCCAAAATGGTGGGCATTATTGATGATGATGGTGTTTACGTTAGGTATGTCAACCCCGCTTTCTACGATATTGGTACAAATAAGTACGTCGTACTTTTTATCAATAAAGTCAAGGATGCGTTCTTCGAGAATATGCCCTTCCAGCTGGCCATGGGCAAAACCGATGCTCAGGTCGGGACATAAGCCCTGTATCAGCGCTGCCATTTCAGAAAGGCCCTGTACGCGGTTATGGATAAAGAATACCTGTCCGCCCCGCTCCGTTTCAAAATAAATGGCATCCCGTATGAAGTCCTGGTTGAACACCTGCACTTCGGTTTGTATCGGCTGCCGGTTCGGCGGGGGGGTATTGATAATGCTAAGGTCGCGGGCGCCCATGAGGCTGAACTGCAGCGTACGCGGTATAGGCGTTGCCGTTAAGGTTAAACAATCTACATTGGTACGCAGGGTTTTTATCTTTTCTTTATGCGCCACCCCGAACTTCTGTTCTTCATCGATGACCAGTAAACCGAGGTCTTTATATTTTACTTCCTTGCCAAGCAGCGCATGGGTGCCAATGATGATATCAATTTTTCCTTCTTCGAGCTTTTTGAGCGTTTCTTTCTTCTCTTTAGCCGATTTAAACCGGTTTATGTAATCAACCGTTACCGGAAAATCTTTCAACCGCTCGCTGAATGTTTTATAATGCTGGAACGCGAGGATGGTGGTTGGCACCAGCACCGCGGCCTGTTTGCCATCGCAACAGCTTTTGAATGCCGCACGAATGGCGATCTCCGTTTTTCCAAAACCTACGTCGCCGCATACCAGGCGGTCCATCGGTGATGGCGATTCCATATCCTTCTTCACATCACCGGTTGCCTTGCTTTGGTCGGGCGTATCTTCATAAATAAAGGAAGCCTCCAGCTCGGTTTGCATATAGTTATCCGGCGCATGCTGAAAACCCTGTTGCGCTTTTCGCTGGGCATACAGGGTAATGAGGTCAAAGGCAATTTCCTTGACCTTTGTCTTGGTCTTTTCCTTCAGCTTGTTCCAGGTATCGCTGCCCAGTTTATTTACCTTGGGTATGCTGCCTTCCTTACCGGTGTACTTCGATATTTTATGCAGCGAGTTGATGTTCACATACAGGATATCGCTGTCTTTATAAATAATGCGTACAGCTTCCTGCAGTCTGCCATTCGATTCAAGTTTTTGCAAACCGCTGTATACCCCTACCCCATGGTCGATGTGGGTAACGTAATCGCCCGGCTGCAATTCGCGCAGCGTGCGCAGGGTAATAGCCTTATTCTTATTGTAAGCCTGTTTTACTTTGTATTTATGGTAACGCTGGAAGATCTGGTGATCGGTATAACAGATCACTTTCAGGTCTTCATCAATAAACCCTTCGTGTATAGATGTAGGCACCGGGGTGAACTGGATGCCGGCTTTCAGGTCTTCAAAAATGCTGTTCAACCGTTCCAACTGCCGTGGATTCTCGGCAAATAAATACAGGCTGAATTGCTGCGCCTCCCATTGTTTCAGATCTTTTATCAGCAGATCGAACTGGCGGTTGAAAGCGGGCTGGTCTTTTGTGTTAAAGTCAATGGTCAATGGTGAATGGTGAGTGGGCTCACTATCCTCCATGAATCCCGACGAATGGCCGAATTCCACTACATGGCGGTTTGCCAGTTCTTTTTTTAGTGAATGGCCCGAAATGAACTCATCGGCCTTTATAGTGGTCTTTATTGTTTTGTCGTCTTCCTCTGCGGCTTCTTTGGGCACCACATTATTTGCCTGCATTTCAAGGAACAGGTGCAGGTCTTCTTCCTGGGTAAGGAGCCGTTCTTTTGTAAGCTCCCAGTCCTGGATCCAATATATGGTATTCCCCGGCAGAAACTCAAACAGGGATATTTTCGCATCCGCATCGAACTGGGTTTCTACGTTAGGGATGATGCTTACCTGTAATAATTTCCGCTCGCTTAACTGGGTTTCGGGATCGAAAATGCGAATGGAGTCCACATCGTTTCCAAACAGCTCAACCCGGTAGGGTTTTTCATTGCCAAAAGAATAAATATCGAGGATACCGCCGCGCAGGGCAAACTGGCCGGGCTCATATACAAAGTCGGTTGAGGAAAACCCGTATTCAACCAGTTGGGCCAGCAGGCCGTTCACATCAATGGAATCGCCCGATTTTAAATAAATGATATTGCCCGCCAGGGTTTTCGGCAGCACTACCTTTTCAAACAATGCCTCGGGATAAGTTACCAGGGCGCCCACGCGGTTGCTGCCGGCCATGGGTGAAG
>CBIHPC010000340.1:0-6269 GCA_966211305.1 uncultured Niastella sp. | reverse complement strand
TCGTTTGAAGAAGACCTGCACCGCCATATACATTTGGAGAATAATATTTTGTTCCCCCGCATTGTGCAAATGATGCAGTAATATCACATGAGAAGACCCTCAATGAGGCGAGTCGTATGCCGTTCTGTAGCTAAGAGCGGCAGCGGGCGCGCCTTTTTATTGGAAATGCAGAAAAATAATACGAACAAGTGTTAGTTTTGGGTTGAATTCTATTATCTTGCGGGCAATTATTAAATTCGTGATATGCAATTCCAACTTACTGAAGAACATTTGATGATCAGGAAAGCTGCCCGCGATTTCGCCCAGAACGAATGCCTGCCGGGAGTTATAGAACGCGATGAACAGCAGAAATTTCCCCGTGAACAGGTATTGAAGCTGGCGGAACTTGGCTTTATGGGTATGATGGTAAGTCCCGATTACGGCGGCGCCGGTATGGACACCATCAGCTATGTGCTGGCCATGGAAGAGATCAGTAAGGTGGATGCCAGTGTAAGCGTAAGTATGAGTGTGAACAACAGCCTTGTTTGCTGGGGGCTTGAAAAATTCGGTTCGGAAGAGCAAAAACAAAAATACCTCGTGAACCTGGCGCAGGGCCGTAAAGATGGGGAACTGCATATCGGCGCTTTCCTGTTGAGCGAGCCCGAAGCGGGCAGCGATGCCACCTCACAACGCACGTTTGCAGAAGATAAAGGCGACCATTATATTTTAAACGGCACCAAGAACTGGATCACCAACGGATCGTCGGCCAGTGTATACCTGGTGATGGCGCAGTCGGATGTGGAAAAAGGAAGCAAAGGCATCAATGTATTTATTGTAGAAAAGAGCTGGCCCGGCGTAACTGTTGGCGCCAAGGAAAATAAACTCGGCATTCGCGGAAGCGATACCCATAGTATAACGTTTACCGATGTAAAGGTGCCGAAGGAGAACCGCATAGGCGGCGATGGATTTGGGTTTACATTTGCGATGAAGACGCTCGCCGGCGGACGAATAGGCATTGCTTCGCAGGCATTGGGCATTGCCAGCGGCGCCTATGAACTGTCGTTGAAATATTCAAAAGAAAGAAAGGCCTTTGGTAAAGAGATCATGCATCACCAGGCCATTCAGTTCAAACTGGCCGATATGGCAACAAAGATTGAATGCGCCCGGTTGTTGTGTTTGAAAGCCGCCTGGGAAAAAGATCAACACCTCGATTATACGTTAAGTTCTTCCATGGCCAAGGTGTTTGCCAGCGAAGCGGCCATGTGGGTTACCGTGGAAGCGGTACAGGTGCATGGCGGTTATGGCTATGTAAAAGAATACCATGTTGAACGGCTTATGCGCGATGCCAAGATCACCCAGATCTATGAAGGCACCAGTGAAGTGCAGCGGATCGTTATCAGCAGATCGATACTGAAATAATGTGCTGATTAGCTAATGTGCTAATTGGAATACATTGGGGCTTTGGTTAGTAGTTAATTATTTAACTACTAATTTTCTATTCCCATTACCTTTGCCGCGGCATATAATTTTGTTTGTATAACAGACTAAATAGGACAACTGATGGCGGTAAATACAAAAGCATTCCTGGAATTAAACGAACAATTGCAATCTCAACAGGTTACCCTGGTGGCGGTTTCAAAAACCAAACCGGCCGATGATATTCAGGAACTGTACGATCTGGGGCAACGCGATTTTGGCGAGAACTATGTGCAGGAACTGGCCGAAAAACATGTATTGCTTCCCAACGATATTCGCTGGCACTTTATCGGTCACCTGCAATCGAACAAGGTAAAATACATTGCCCCCTTTGTGCATTTGATCCATGGGGTCGACAGCTACAAATTATTGCTCGAAATAGATAAACAGGCCCGCAAATTCGACCGGGTTATTCAATGCCTGCTGCAGGTGCATGTTGCACAGGAAGAAACCAAGTTCGGTTTTAACGAAATAGAACTGATGGAAGCGATGGACGCTATTCATAAGTATAAACTCTTAAACGAGCTCAGTAACGTAGCGGTTGTTGGCTTAATGGGCATGGCTTCGTTCACTGATGACGTTGAGCAGGTGCGTAAAGAGTTTAAATACCTGAAATTGCTGTTCGACGGTTGTGCCGCCCTGCCCTGGAATACCCAATTTAATACATTGTCAATGGGTATGAGCGGTGATTTTAAGATGGCTGTTGAAGAGGGCAGCACCATGGTACGCATCGGCAGCCTTTTATTTGGCGCCCGGTAATAATTGCTTATCGGTTTTTAGCGCTGATTCATCGGGCAATTATATTCAAACATCGAAACGATTATGAACCGGGCACTCTACTGGTTATCTTTGACTTACATAATTAAATAGTGTTTTTCATAGGTTATTGATTAATGGTAAAGGGCTGTTTCTACAGCTCTTTTTTTTTGCCTCCCCCTGAACCCCTCCAATTCCCCAACCGGCATTTCGTGTAGCAAAAGGTGCGATAAGTGTAATCAGTTATCCCGTGCCGATTTTGTATATTTAATTTGAGGTATGAACACCGCCGGTTTTATACAACGTTATTACCTGCATCACTTAATTGGCTGGGGACTGCTGTTCTTTGGATGGCATTTTTTCCGTTACCAGGATTATCCGGCCGGAAAAGGCTGGTACATCACTTTTATAAAAGTGGCCGACCTGGCCCTGATGGTGTACGTTACCAATTACCTGCTTATTCCCCGTTTGTTGTACAAAAAGCGATATGTTCTGTTTGGGTTGCTGTTTGCCCTGCTTGTTTTTTCGTTCAGTATTGCCAAAATGTATATCGAGGCGGAGGTAATGAACACTTCATTCGATATCTGGGACCGCTTTAAAGTGCGGGTATACGACAATGTGATCCCGCATTTTTTGCTGGTAAGTACAGGGGCGGCCATAAAATTACTGGCCGACCATGCCCGGGCGCAGCGCCGGTTGGGTGAAATGGCCAAAGAAAAGGCGGAAACGGAACTGAATTTTCTAAAGTCACAGATCAATCCGCATTTTTTGTTCAATTCGCTGAACACGATCTATTTTTTGATCGATAAGCAGAACGCCGAAGCCCGTACCACCTTATTGCAAATGAGCGATCTGTTGCGTTACCAGTTGTATGATTGTAACAGCGCCACTATTGAAATAGAGAAAGAAGTGCTTTACCTGCAGGACTACATCAGGCTGCAGGAACTGCGAAAAGATAACCAGTACGAAGTTGGGATAGAAGTAGGAGAGCAGGTGAAAGGGTTCCGGATAACACCATTGCTGTTGATACCGTTTGTGGAGAATGCGTTCAAACATATCTCCCATTATAGCCATGAAAAAAACTTTATCAGGGTACAACTGCAACGGCAAAACGGCACCCTTTCATTTATTGTCGAAAATTCGAAAGACGATGAGCAGCGAAGCACGGAACCCAGGGGCGGCATAGGGCTGGCGAATGTGAAACGCAGGCTGGAATTATTGTATCCCGGCAGGCACAGTTTGCAGATCCATAACGATGCGCATTTTTTTAAAGTAGAACTCAATTTACATTTATCATGATACTCCGGTGTGTGATCATAGACGATGAGCCCATAGCCCGTAAAGGGTTGAAGGAATACATGCAGGATGCGTCTTTTCTGCAACTGGCCGGGGAGTTCGATAACCCGTTGAAGGCCGCCGATATGCTGGTGAGCGAAAAGATAGACCTGTTGTTCCTGGATATACAAATGCCAAAGATGACCGGTATGGAATTCTTAAAAACCTTATCGCATCCGCCGATGGTGATCTTTACCACTGCCTATCCGCAATACGCAGTGGAAGGTTTTGAATGGAACGCGATCGATTATTTACTGAAACCATTTTCATTTGAACGTTTCTGGAAGGCGGTATCAAAAGCGCGCAGCATGCAGGAAACTATTGCCCAGCCGGCACCGTCGGGCGGACCGGATTATTTCTTTATAAAGACCGATAATAAACTGGTGAAGGTATTGTACGATGATATTTTATTTGTGGAGGCCCTACAGAATTACGTAGCCGTTTATACGACCTCGAAGAAGTATATTACTTATTTAACCTTTCATAGTATTGAAGCCCATTTACCGCCGGCGCGTTTTATCCGTACGCATAAATCATACATTGTTGCGGCCAACAAAGTGGAAAGCATAGAAGGGAACGAAATAACCATCGGTACACATCATGTTCCTATCAGTAGAACCGAAAAGGAGGCGGTGTTGCAGCAACTGATACAAAACCGGTTGTTGAGGCGGTGATAACGGGTTAGTGTCATCCTGTTCACGTGACCAACACCCCTACACGGTAACGCCTTCATTTACATAGCCTCTTGTA
The DNA here is from genome assembly GCA_966211305.1 of uncultured Niastella sp. Classification (GTDB taxonomy): domain Bacteria; phylum Bacteroidota; class Bacteroidia; order Chitinophagales; family Chitinophagaceae; genus Niastella. The sequence goes on along the minus strand of CBIHPC010000340.1, from coordinate 1,973 downwards.
TTACCAAAATATTATTTCAGGCGATATTTATACTAGCGGGTTACCTTTTCCCGTTTTTTGTATAAATTTGCATACGGAACTAAACGTTCTATTTAACTCCTCCCGGTTGACGCTGCTTGTCTTCACTTGTTAATCAACAGCTTGCCTCCAGATTTAAACGATTTGCTTTCATATTGACAATTTTTGTATCTAAAAACAAAACGAATATGAAAACAATCATGCTCAACGCCTTTTCTTTAGTAAAGAAAACAGCTGTTATTCTGCTCGCGGTTACAGTAACACTTACTTCTGCCTCTGCGAAAGTTTCTGATTCTACTTATGAAGATGATGAAAACGCTACGGTATCATGCCTGAAAATGGAAGAAGGCCAGGTTTACTTCAATGTAAAGTTCGAGAACGCCGATGGTGGCCGTTTCGACATCCTGGTGAATGATGTTACGGGTGACAACCTGTACCGCGCTACTTTTACCGGCAAGAACTTCAACAAAGTGTTCAGAGCCCCGGTTGAAAATGGCAAACTGGTTATCATTATCCGTGACAGCAAAGAAAAAACCAGCCACAAATTTGAACTGTCTACCGAATCAAAATTGGTTCAGCAGATCCTGGTTAAAAGAATGTAGTAGCTGACGCTTTTGCGCAGTATGGCTGCTTATAGATCTTTTGGAATACGAATTTGTTTTGTCATACCTGCCCATAAGTTTCATTCCGTTTATCGGAATGAAACTCGCCGGAGGGGGGAAGCCCCCTGAAAATAATTCCCATCCCTGCGATAACTGTCGCCTCTGCCGCATCTGGTTGCCTAATTTCCGTTAAATTTGCCAAATTCAATCTATTGAGTTATGGCAGAGATCAACACTCCGGAAGAAAAAAGTCTGAATTTTATAGAAGAGATCATTGAAGAGGATCTGAAGTCGGGCCGGTATAAATCCATTGTCACCCGTTTCCCTCCCGAACCCAATGGTTATTTGCATATTGGCCATGCGTCGAGCATTTGCCTCAATTTCGGGCTTACCAACAAGTACCCCGGATACACGAATCTTCGTTTCGACGATACCAACCCCACTACAGAGGAGACCGAGTATGTAGAAAGCATCAAAGACGATGTTCGCTGGCTGGGTTTCGAATGGAAGAATGAATTGTATGCTTCCGATTACTTCGACCAGATGTACGCATTCGCCGTAAAATTGATCGAAAAAGGACTGGCGTATGTCGATGACTCCACTTCCGATCAGATAGCTGCCATGAAAGGCACGCCTACCGAACCGGGTAAGGACAGCCCATTTCGTACCCGCACTGTTGAAGAAAATCTCGACCTGTTTACCCGTATGAAAAATGGCGAGTTCCCCGATGGCTCGCGTACCCTGCGTGCAAAAATTGATATGGCACATGTGAACATGCTGATGCGTGATCCTGTGTTGTATCGGATTAAACATGCCCACCACCACCGTACGGGCGACAAATGGTGCATTTACCCCATGTACGATATGGCGCATGGACAAAGCGATTCTATCGAGAACGTAACCCATTCCATTTGTACGCTGGAGTTTGTGCCGCACCGTGAGCTGTACGACTGGCTGATAGAAAAACTGGAGATCTATCCATCGCATCAATATGAGTTTGCCCGCCGCAATTTGAGCTATACCGTTACCAGCAAAAGAAAACTGCTGCAACTGGTGAATGAGAAATATGTAAGCGGCTGGGACGATCCGCGCATGCCAACGATCTCGGGTTTGCGCCGCGCAGGTTATACGCCCGAAAGCATTCGTGAGTTCTGTACCCGTATTGGTATTGCCAAACGCGATAATATGATCGATGTATCGCTGCTCGAATTCTGTGTACGCGAACATCTGAACAAAGTAGCCCTGCGCCGCATGGTGGTATTCGACCCGGTTAAAGTGGTGCTCACCAATTACCCGGCCGATGGGTCGTTTGAAATAGTGAAGAGTGAAGACAATCCCGAAGACCCCAATACC
>CBIHPC010000339.1:0-6275 GCA_966211305.1 uncultured Niastella sp. | reverse complement strand
TTGGCGCCGGTTTTGGTTTTGAGTTTGTCGCGGATAGCTTCAACGGTACGGGGGCTGATCTCAACGATATCAGCGATTTCCTTGGTGGTTTTCTCTTCGCACATCAATTTCAGGACCCTGATCTCTTTTTCGGATAAGTTTACATCCTGCGGGCCGGCTACATCTGTGCGTTTTGTACGCAAACCAGTTAACAAAGCCTTGTTGGTAAGCTCATTAAAAAAGAATTCCTGTTCGTAACAGGTTTTAATGGCCTGGTAAATTGTTTCCGAATCGGAGTTTTTGGTGAGGTAAGAGTTGGCACCGATCTCCATGAGCTTGCTGATCATCGAATGATCATTGTGCATGGAGAGAATGATAACTTTTGCTTCTGGCCGAAGTTTTCGAATCTCAGGCAGCGTTTGAATGCCATCCATGATAGGCATTTGAATGTCCAGCAAAATGATGTCTGGTTCGATGTGTCTGAGCAGGTTTAAGAGCTGCATGCCGTTGTCGGCTTCGGCAATCAGCTCTACATCCCTTTTAGCAGCCAGGGCTGTACGTACTCCTGCCCTGAACAGGGCATGGTCGTCGGCAATAGCTACTTTAATAACGCCTTCGGTGTCAGGTTTTTTCATGCGGGTTGTATTTTTTTATAAGATAAGGGATTGAAAATGTCTGTTAACACTACTTCAATTTTCGCCCCCAAAGTCTTAAATTTTCGTGACAAATACTATAGCAGATTTACGAAATTATATTATTTCGGAATATACGTAAAACTATTTGAAAGGTAAGTTTACTAATCATAAATGTAATTCACCTGCTATGTATATGTGATTATTACTAGTTTCATGAGTAAATACCGAATAAATTAAATAGAGCAATTCTGCTCTTGTCCACATAGTTATTCACAACTATTTTTGGAGCCAAGTTGATTGACGGGGATTGGCAACCTCGTATCGTCCAGAGTCCTTTAATTCAACCGTCCAAAAGTCATTCTAATATCCAATGAATACCGGTGAAATCCAATGTCAATCAACTTTCTTTTAGCCTTTTACTATATTAGTCAATACTCGTCCCTGTAAAAACACGCATATCCATTCCCTGCATCATCTGTAAACCCTTGAAAACAGCGTACCCGTAATCAATTCCTGGAAAGGCCTGGCTGTTTTGGCTCGTATTAATCCCTAGCTTATGGAATCATTTCAGAGAACCTTGTCAATAACCTTTTGATCCTCTGAAAGTATTTAAACGTTGTTGGTTAGAGCTGTGTGTAAATTTACTATGCCTGCTTTTTTTACGTGCTTCAAACGGTACGGCAATAAAAGGCAGGCATTTTTCCTTTTATGGGAAAGACTGTGAATAACGTACAAGATGACAGATTTATTTAAAAATGCATGTTTATGTGGATAAGAATAAGCTGCAAGCTCCCCGTTTCACGCTGCACGCATACAGCCGAAAGCCAAAAGCTTAAAGCCTAAAGCCTAAAGCGGAAAGCCCCTACAGCCGAAGGCTGAAAGCCGTAGATAAACTAAAAAATTAGGACTGAATAACTTAGAACTGAACGTCTTCTGCCTGCCCATTAACCATTCAACTGCTGCTGCATTCTTTTTACCCGGTCTTCGAGTTTTTCCGATGTAAGGTTTTCGCGCAAACTATCTACTTTAATAGGAAAACAGAATGGGGTTAACTGCCGGGGAAATGTTATTATGATCTTCGATCCCTGTACGCGTTCCAACATATTGCGCAGTCGTACTTCTTCCATCTGCTGATCGAACACTTCCTGGTAGGATTGCCTTAATAGTAAATTGCCGGGCTCATATTCTGAAAATACATTGAATAACAACGATGCCGAAGATTGTAAGTGCCGTGCTTTCTTTTGCTCGCCTGGATAACCCTGGAATATCAGTCCGCCAATGACGGCAATATCCCTGAACTTTCGTTTTGCCATCTCTGTTGCATTTGCGCTGCGCTGAATATCAGTCAAGAGATTGTCTGCTGTAAACAGGTCGTACACATTGGTGTCATCAACCGGTATAGGTTGATCACTGAGCAGTTCGAACCCGTAATCGTTCATGGCAAAGGAGAAAGTGATGGGCGTTATTTTACTGATGCGCCAGGCCAGGATGGCGGCCATGGCTTCATGCACCAGCCGGCCTTCGAACGGGTACACAAAAAGATGATACCCGTCTTTGGTTTCAATGTGTTCTATCAACAATTCATTTGCACCAGGTACATGGGATAGTTGTTCCTGTAGTTGAAATAGTGGTTTAAGCACTTGTAGTTCGATGTCGGTATGTGGCAAGTGGTTAACGGTAAGTGGCGACCGGGGGCTTTCAGTTCGGGTGTCGCTATTAATTTCCGGCGTTTCGATTTGGGTAGCAGTTTTGGCAGAACGTGTCGTATTTGTATTTCCCACTCGCCACTCGCCACTTGCGACCAGCTTAGTCACTTCTTCAAATTTCTGCCTGAGTTTCTTTCCCAAATTCGCGCTCAACGGCATTCTTCCGCCCTGCCAGCTGGGGACTATCGATTTTTTAGCGTTTGATTTTCTCACCAGCGCGGTCATATCCTTAATGGTCACCAGTTCCAGTTGCCGGCCGGCCAGTGTGAATACATCGCCGGGCGAAAGGCGGGTAATGAACCATTCTTCTATAACGCCGATAAACCCGCCGCTTACAAATTTCACCTTCATCATGGCCTCGCTTACTATGGTTCCTATATGCATGCGGTGCCGCATGGCTATGCGCCTGCTGTTGATGCGGTACACATCGTCAATGACCTCCACTTTTTTATATTCATCGTATTGCGCCAGCGCATTGCCGCCCGAGGTAATGAATTCAAGTATGGCTATCCATTCAATGTGCGTCATATCGCGGTAGCAAAAGGTTGATCTTACCTCTTCAAAGATCTCGTCGGGGGTGAACCCGTCTGAGATGGCCAGTGTGCTCAGGTACTGGATCAGCACATCGAAACACAACACCATGGGTTCGCGGCTTTCGATAAAAGTTTCCTCCACCGCGTTTTTCAGGGCGGCGGCCTCAACCAGTTCGAGCGAATGGGTAGGCAGAAACCAGATCTTGCTTACATCGCCGGGGCTATGGCCGCTTCGGCCGGCCCGTTGCAGAAAGCGGGCAACACCTTTGGGCGAACCCACCTGTATAACAGTTTCAACCGGCCGAAAATCTACACCGAGGTCGAGACTGGCGGTACACACCACGGCTTTTAGTTTTCCGGTATGGAGGGCTTCTTCAACCCAGATGCGTAATTCCTGTTCAATACTGCCGTGGTGCAGGGCAATGGCGCCTGCCAGGTCGGGCGCGGCGGTAAGCAGGGCCTGGTACCATTGCTCGCTCATACCCCGGGTATTGATAAATATAAGGGTGGTGCGGCTGGTATTTAAAATGGGCAGCACCTTATGAATGAGTTTTAACCCGAGGTGACCGGCCCAGGGATATTTTTCAATTTCATCGGGAATGATAGATTCTATAACTATGTCTTTGCGGATATTGGCTTTGACGATGACGCCGGCCTCCCCCCGGCCTCCCTCCGGCGGAGGGGGGGTATTTAATACAGGAGACAATAGTACTTCGCTTGCCTGATCGAGGTTGCCGATGGTAGCAGAGATGCCCCAAACGCGCAGGGGAGAATTGCCGATTGCCGATTCACGATTCGCGATTGGCCTCCGCAATGCTACGAGCTTCGACACTGCCAGCTCAACCTGTACGCCTCTTTTTGAACCGATCAACTCATGCCATTCGTCAACGGCCAGGATCTGCAGGTTCTCAAAAACGGCGGGGTACCCTTTTTGCGCCAGCAACAGGTGCAGGCTTTCGGGAGTAATGATGAGCACTTCAGGCATTTTACGTTTTTGTCGCTGCCGTTCGCTCATGTCGGTATCGCCGTTGCGGATGCCGATCTTCCATTGCATGTTCAGCTCGCCGATCACCTCTTCCATGGCGCGGCCAATATCTTTGGCCAGGGCCCGCAGGGGCGTTATCCATAACAATTGCAAACCGTTACCGGCTTTTGACTGCCAGTTGCCGGGGTGTTTATTTATGAAATCGATGAGGGCGCCCAGGAAAACGGAGAATGTCTTTCCACAACCCGTAGGGGCGTTAACCAGTCCGCTTTTACCATTGATTATATGTTGCCAGGTTTCTTCCTGGAAGGTGAACGGGTGGAGGCCTTTGTTGGCCAGCCAGTTTGCGATGATCTTATATCCGGGAGAAGTTTGTAGCCGCATAACACAAGGGCATACCGCCACACGAAGTTGTGTAGTGAATGCCTTTTCCTTTGCGGGGTAATTTAGTGAATTTTTGGGCCTCCCCCCAACCCCCTCCAGCGGAGCGGAGTTTATTTTATCCGGCTTTTTTGTATAGCGACTTAGCCCTATCGCCGGAAGATTGAGGAGAATAGGTTGATGTTGCCGCTTTCCCGCTTTTGGAAAAATTTTCCGGTAAAGGGAAGTATTCATTGTTTGGTATATGTTTTTTACATATAGGTAAGTGTTTTTATTAAAATTTATAAGTGGTTATAAGTGTAATGAATACAGGTATTTAAGTAGGATGGTGTAAGTGGAATCCGGCAATGGATGCAAACTTTTTGTAATCTGGCGCAAGTTTGGAGAATACAGGCACGCAACCCAACCCTCGATCCATGAAACGATTTCGTACCCCGGCCAATAACCTTTGGTTATTGGCGATACATCTGGTGATCCTATCCACCGGAGTGGCAACGGCCCAATGCCCTGGCGGCAGTATCATCAATGGTACCGGCACCATTACCAACGGGCAAACAACCTGTATAACTTCTGGTGTAAGCAGTGATGTTCAATTGAACAATGGCGCCACTATGGTGATCATCAGCGGGGGTAACTATACCGGAAATCTTTCTACGAATAATGGGTCTTCAATACAGGTACAGGCCGGCGGACAGTTCTCTCCCGCTCAGGCCAATAATTTTGCCGCAAGCCTGAATAATAATGGAACAGTTGTGATCAATAATATTTCGCTAAATAACGGGGCTGCAATCACCAATAGCGGTAGTTTTACCTGGGCCGGAAGCTGGAACCAGAATAATGCGATCACGGTGTCGAATACTGCCTGTGGCACCATGACCTTCAACACCGGCACCAATGTGAGCAATAACGCGGTTATTCTTAACAATGGCGTATTGAATTTTAACCAGGACCTCAATACCAACAGTGGTACTACCATCAACAACCGGGGCCGGGTAAGGGTAAACGGAAACTTTAATTCCTCCGGTTTATTTTATAATCAGAACAGGGCTGTTTTCGCCGGCGGCAGTAATAATATCAATTCCGGCGATTCAATCGTCAATTCAGGCATACTTACCTTTTCGGGTAGTGTGAACAGTTCACCAGGTATGCGAAATGAAGGATTGTTCGTTGTTGGCGGTTCGTTTACGATCAATGGCAATGGCATGCGAATAAATAACAGCAATGCACAACTGCGGGTAAACGGCTCCTTAAGCAACAACGGGCAGATACAGGGAAACGGCAGTCTGCATGTTGCCGGCGGAATAGGAAATAACCAAACCGTTGCGGGGTATGGAGCGGGCGCTCAGCGCTTAACCGTTAATCAAACGATAGCGGGCGGTACTACGGCTAATCTTCTTGTAAATACAAGTCTGGCAGCGGGCGATACCGGCACATACAGCCCCGCCATGGCAAACCCCGATGCCTGTGTGGCATTGCCTTTAAGGCTTTCTTCGTTACAGGCGGTTTACAATAGCGGCCGGGTTCAGTTGAACTGGCTGGCTTATGCGCAATCAGCAATACGCTCCTTTACCATTGAATATAGCCAGGACGGCAGGTCGTTTACCAAAGCAGGTGAACTGGCTGCTTCCGGCACTAATGACCGCACCACGCCATATGTGTATATGCATATGCCGGCGTTATCGGGAACCCTTTTTTACAGGGTACGCGAAACAACGCCCGATGGATCCATGTACTTCAGCAATATGGTAGTGGTGAAAACAGGGAATACGTTTTTGGCAGGCACCGATGTGTTCCCTAATCCCTTTACAGAAACACTGCAAATAAGTATGCAACTGGAGAAAACCGGAATGATTCAGGTAGCGCTGTACGATGCCAGTGGCAGGGTGGTAAGAAGGTCTCAGCAGACAGGACTGGTGGGACGGAATACCATCGCGATGGGTAATTTGTCGGCGCTGCTTCCCGGTGTTTATCTTTTGCAGATAAAAGCAGGCGAACATATTTCATTTGAGAAACTGACTAAATGATGTTACACGAGGGTTATTTTGCACATCAGGCC
>CBIHPC010000338.1:0-6276 GCA_966211305.1 uncultured Niastella sp. | reverse complement strand
GCAAAGCCTGCGCCTATGACGGCAGTTTTTGACATCAATTAGTGTTTATATTTTTTATAAATTATTTAAACATTACTTCTCCAAAACTGCCATCAGGTCGTCCACTGCATGGAGCAGGGTACAATTCTTTGGCTTTTTGAAACTGGTTGAACGGGCTACATCACAGGCCAGATAAAGCTGCAGGTTTCCAAACTGTTGTCCCATGCGGGTAAGCAGTTCCTGGTCGGTTTCGTTGTCATTTTTATGCACCAGGAAGTACAGAAGATTAGCGGGTTTTATAGATTTTACGGCAGCTACAAGGGAATCAAAGGGAACATTGGCGCCAAGGTAGAAGACTTTTTTGCCGGCCTGCCTCAGCAGGTAACCGGCCAGCAGCAGGCCCAGCTCATGAAATTCGTCTTCGGCCAGAAACAGCAGCCAGGCGTCTTTACCGGCAGCGGCGGAAGTGGCTATCGGCAGGGCATCTGTTGCGGCAAGGAATTTTTGCCTGAACATATTAGTGATAAAATGCTCCTGCGCGGGGGCCAGTACCCTGGTTGACCAAAGCAGGCTCAAACGCCCGAGCGAAGGATAAACAATATGTACGTAAACGTCCTTCATTCCGTAACGCATCAATGCGTTGGAGAACACTTTATCAAAACGGACCTCGTTATATTCAAGAGCTGCAGCTACGATCTGCGATATATAAAAGTCATATTCGGGAACGGCAGACTGTAAAGGTATCGCCTGTTTTTCAATTAACCGGTGTAATTTCTCATCGCTCATGGTACAGAGTTCCGAGACCTTATTTTCGGTATTCATCAGGCTTACAATGTTCAGCAATCGTCTTAGTTGTTCTCCGCTGTAGTACCGGGTGTTTCCTTCACTGCGGCCCGGATTTAAAGCGTTATAGCGTTGTTCCCAGATACGGATCGTATGCGCTTTAATTCCCGAGAACTGCTGCAGTTGTGAAATGGAGAACGAATCCAATTGTTTAAATTTTTACCAAATTATTTAAACAAATTCAAATTTCAAAAAATTATTATTCCCCCTAATCCCCTGGTTGACAAAGCCAATTAAAAATCCCCATTCACACGACCCCTTCTTCATATTATAAATACCATTTAACTAAATAATTCTTTATATCTTTAGAAACAACATCTTTATCATTACCTGCACCTTTCCTCTGAAGCAGAAGGTTTTAAACCGTACATCCCATTCAGGAACTAAAAACCTTACATGATGACGACAACAGTAAACCCAACCGCAGGTGTGGAGCAGTGGCTTGCAAAAAATGCGATCGCCGAATCACCTTTCACGCAGTATATAAAAAATATATACCCTGTTAGTACAGCCGCGCAGGACTTTATCAATCAAAGAGCTTATCCCAGCGAGCCGGTAAAAGGCGAAATGCTTGTTACCGCCGGCGCCATGTGCAACAATGTATATCTTATACGTAAAGGCATTCTGCGCAGTTTTGTAAAAGAGGGCGTAAAAGAAATAACCACCTGGATCTCGGCAGAACAGGAACTGGCCACCTGTATTACCTGTTTTGGGTTAAAGCAACCTGCACGTGAGAACATTCAGGCGCTGGAAGATTGTGAGCTGTGGGTATTGAGCGTGGAAGACCTGCAATACCTATACGAGCATTTTCCCGAGTTGAACATCGTAGGCCGGAAGATCCTGGAGAAATATTACCGCGATGCGGAAGAAAGGGCGTTCATTGCCCGGCTGATGGAAGCCACATCGAAATACAAACATTTTATTGCCACCAAAAGCGACCTGCTGAACCGGGTACCGCTGAAGTTCATTGCCTCCTACCTGGGCATGACGCTGGAAACGCTTAGCCGCATAAGAAGCAAGTTGTCGCGGAACATTAATGAATTCAATTAGGTAAATGGTGAATGGTCGGCAATCGTGAAACGGAAAGTCCCGACGGGCTGTGAAACGTGTAAGGGGCTCCTGCCCGCTACGCTCACATTCCATGTTAACTCGTCAACTTGTGAACCTGTTAACACCTTTATCAACATTCAACTATTAAACAGTCCGCTGCACAAAGCCCCCCTCGTCAACTGGTCAACCCGCTAACCCGTCAACTCCCCCCACCACTTTCACCGGTAAAACAACCGCTTTTACCGACTTAACCTTTCTGTTAGGCGGCAGGCGCTTGCCCGGGGGCGCTGCGGGCGGTAGCTTTGTTGAAAATTAATACCCCATGCGCGACAGAACGTTTAAAGAACAGCGGAAAGCCTACAGAAAGGAAAGGCGGAAAGAGCTTATGAACAGGCGCAAAAGAAGCGGAAGTGTTTTGGCCGGCTTTATTATACTGTGCATTGGTACCATCTTCCTTTTAAAACAATTTGGCATTCCCTTCCCGGCCTGGTTGTTCACCTGGCCTATGATCATAGTTGCGTTTGGTTTGCTGGCCGGTGCCGGTAATTCGTTCCGCGATCCGGGTTGGGTGGTCATCACCACCGTAGGTACTATTTTCCTCCTTGGCAAAATATGGCCTGAAATTCCTATTCAACACTTATGGCCGGTGCTTATTATGGCCCTGGGTTTAATTATTATCGTGGCGCCCAAACGCCACCGCATCTGGCACGAACGCAGGGCAAAGCTCAGCGAAATAATTGAACAGGAAAAAATGAACGAACTACAAAAATGGCAGCAGGCGCAGGATGTTCCCGACCCTACCATTAAACAGGATACCACCTTCACCCAGGCCGCAGTTACGGACAGGGCTGCTGACATGCAAACCGAAAGCGGAAAAAAAAGCGCCGATAACTGGCTCGATTCCGTAACCATTTTCGGCAATGTAAAAAAGCTGGTGTACTCGAAAAATTTCAAGGGCGGCGATATTGTATCCATCTTCGGCGGTTCGGAGATCAATTTAACCCAGGCCGACTTCAGCGGTTCCATCTCTATAGAAATGGTGCAGATCTTTGGCGGGGCCAAGCTCATCGTTCCCCCGCACTGGCAGATCCGTTCAGAAATGGTAGCCATTTTCGGCGGCATCGAAGATAAACGCCCACCGCAAATGAATTATGATGAAGATAAAGTAGTTGTACTGAGAGGCACTACTTTCTTCGGCGGCATTGAAATAAAAAGCTATTGATAAAAAATATTTAATACAACCATTAAAAACCTATTGTATGCACTGGTTCCTGGCTAAAATAGTATACCAGATAGTTTGTGGAGAAGGAAACCACACAGCCCAGTTCGATGAACAGTTGCGCCTGATACAGGCTGTTGACGAAAATGAAGCATTTGATAAAGCCAAAACCATTGGTGAACAGGAACAGGAAATGTTCATGAACCAGCAACAAAAATTAGTGACCTGGCAGTTTGTGAATGTATGCGAGCTGTATAAAATATCGGCCCTTATCGATGGCGCGGAACTGTATTCACGTATACAGGAAACCGATAATGCCAAATCGTATAAGGAACTGGTACACAAAAAAGCCGCTCATATTAAATCGAGCAGTACACACAAATATTTGCAGTTATTCTGATGCAGAACGCTAAACGCTTAACGCGGAACGCAGAAGGCAGAAGGCAAAACGCTTAATGCTTAACGCAGAATACAAAACGCATAAGGCAGAACCTGAAACCTGTATTTCCCGGAAACTGGTAACCGGTAACCAGCAGCGGGTGTCCTGAAAATTGAACCCTGCACCCTGCAACCTTTAACTTGTAACCAGTAACTTGTAACCTGAAACATCTGAATTGTGGCACTATCACCACTCGGTACATTAAAGAACAAAATCATTTTCGCAGCAACCTGGCTTACCTGGTCGCTGATGCAGGTTAAGCTGTTACAGGATTGGGGTCTGGAGTGGAAAGTGGCAGTCCCCGACAGCCTGGTGAGTAATACTTTGCTGGCAACCATAACCATAATTGTTATCAATAACCTGCGGTACTACCGGCCCAAAAAAGGCAAGTATATTTATATCATTATTGTTTGCGCGGTTAAGGCCGGTTTGTGGAGCGTGATGGTGAAATATACCATGGTGAATATTTTTCCGAAGGAAACCGGTTACCTCCAGTTCCTCGATAAATTCATGCCTATCAGGTTTTATTTCGCGCTCCTCATCACGCTGTGCGTGGCGCTGGTAAGCGAACTGTTTTATACACTGGAAGAACAAAAAGACAGCGAGCGCCGTAAAACCGATGCCGAAAAACTGTCGCGCGAAGCGGAATTGTACAAACTGCGGCAACAGTTACAACCGCACTTTCTATTCAACAGCCTGAATTCGATAAGCGCGCTTATAACCGTACAACCGGCACAGGCGCGTAAAATGATACAACAGTTATCTGATTTTTTAAGAGGCACGTTAAAGAAGGAAGAACACCAGTGGATCAGCCTCGAAGATGAACTGCAACATTTACAGTTGTACCTCGATATCGAAAAAGTGCGGTTCGGCCACCGGTTGAATACATCTGTCAGATGCGCCGGTTCCGATACCAAACTTCAATTGCCCAGTATGCTGTTGCAACCGCTGGTAGAGAACGCCATCAAGTTCGGGTTGTACGACACCACCGAAACGGTAACCATAAGCATAGAGGCCGCCCGGGAAAATAATTACCTGGTGGTTACCATCCAAAACCCGTTCGACCCCGAAACCGCATCGCCCAAACAGGGAACGGGTTTTGGGTTAAGCTCGGTGCAACGCCGTTTGTATTTGCTGTTTGCGCGGAACGACCTGTTACACACAAGGCATACCGAAAACCTGTTCACTACGGTAATAAAGATCCCGCAGTCCTCATAACCGATCATAAACTTATATTATAAAAACATTGTTCCTGAATGAAAAAAGCCATTATTGTTGATGATGAACCGCTGGCCCGCCTGGTAGTTAAAGAATACCTGCAACAACACCCCGCCATCACCGTAGTGCAGGAATGTAATGATGGCTTCGAGGGTATTAAAGCCATCATGCAGCATCAGCCCGATGTGGTTTTCCTCGACATACAAATGCCCAAGATCAACGGCTTTGAAATGCTGGAACTGGTTGAACAACCACCGGCTGTGATCTTTACCACCGCTTTTGATGAGTATGCCATTAAAGCATTCGAAAGCCATGCGGTAGATTACCTGTTGAAACCCTTCAGCCAGGAACGGTTTGATAAAGCCATGGAGCGTTTAATGGAACGCGATGCCGCTATAACTGCCGGCAATACCCGCGACCTGCTCGATACCGCCGCACAGGGACCGCAACAGAACCAACGTATTGTTGTTAAAACCGGCAACAAGATCAAGATCATTCCTATCGACGAAGTACACTATCTTGAATCGGCCGACGATTATGTAAAGATCCACACAAAGGAAGGGGCCTTCCTGAAAAATAAAACCATGGGGCATTTCGAAAAAGTGTTGAACCCGCAGCAATTTGTTCGCACCCACCGCTCTTACATGGTAAACGTGCAGCTGGTTACCCGCATAGACCCTTATGAAAAAGAAAATTTTCTGGCCCAGCTAAAAACAGGCGCACAGGTTCCTGTAAGCAAGACAGGTTACGCAAAATTGAAAAACGTTTTAGGGATCTAAAGCGCGCGCTCACTACATATGTACCTTATACATGTATAATACAAAACACTTATAAGTAAATACACATACTGCTTATTACATATATTTTTACTGTTTTATAATGGTTCCTAAAGTAGTCCTCCGGTGTTTTATAAACGCTATGTGAGGCAGGGTAAAGTGAGAAAACGAATTACTCTAATCATTAACCCTATTAACCATGTATCCAGTACCCGGAAAACGATCGTTCAGGATCGCCATGCTCTTTTTTTGCTTTGTTCTTTTTTCTATCCCCTACACGCAGGCACAGTGTATTGCATCAGGCCCCAATAGCCCCGCCAGTTCTGCCAGCGTTCCATATTCGGGAAGCGATTATTCATTTAATGATCCCACGTATGCATTGGCCGATGACAATAATGTTTCTACAGCAGCTTCCGTTCTCAGTTTGTTCAACCAGCAAACAGATTATTTACAGGTAAAGAACTTCGGCTTCAATATTCCTACTGGCGCCTCCATCTGCGGCATAGAAGTACACGTGGTTAAAAGCGCTGACAACGTTTTGCTTAACCTTGCATCTGTAACTGACTACAATGTTCGTATTATTAAAAATAATTCACTCACCGGCCCCAATATGGCCGATCCCGCACAATGGAGCGCATCGGATACTTATATCACCTATGGAGGTGTAAACGATCTTTGGGGAACCACCTGGTCGCCCTCAGATATCAATAGCAATAATTTTGGTTTCTCCATAGCCGGGGAAATAATTACCA
>CBIHPC010000337.1:0-6315 GCA_966211305.1 uncultured Niastella sp. | reverse complement strand
TATACGACTGTTCAACCCGTTGCATAATGGCTGCCATTTTATCGGGACTTAAAGAAGATTTGATCACATAATCCATAGCGCCGTACTGGCGGGCTTCCATGGCAACCTGTTTGTTCTCCTGTCCTGAAATGATATACACCAATATCCGCTGGTCGAAGGCTTTTATCTTTCTCAACGCTTCAATACCGTTCATGCCTTCCATGTTATAATCCATAAAAACAAGCGCGGGTTGCTCTTTGATCTCTGACAGGCAATCGTCTGCAGCATTGAAAGTTATTATATTGGTATAGCCCAAATTGCGCAGGAACTGTTCATATAGTGAAAGGCAGAATATATCATCATCTACAATAAAGATCTTCATATCGGGATACAAGGCCATGATTATGGTATTTATAGGTATTAATGTTGGTTTGTGCAGGTGGCCGGCCACAAGGGCGTTGCACCTGTGTTATCAAAACGTGGATTGATAATTGGCTATTGCAACTTATTGATTGGTAAATACAAAACTAATATTTGTATTGGCCTGCCGGTAAGGGTTAATGCTTAACGCCCGGCTCCGAAATGCGTTCTGCCCGAATAATCTCGAAAAGCTTGAGATTCGGGAACCAGCGTTTCGCGTTCTGCATTAATCTATTACGATCGGCTGTACATAATGATTGTCGCCATAACGAATGGCTACCTTATAAATGCCCCGGGCAAGGTGTCGCGGAAGTTGTACTGTGTGATTGGAGTGTAATTCGGCGTGATACAGGAAATGTTTAAATACCTGTTGTCCGGCCAGTGAGTATAATTGTACGGTAAAAACACATTTTTCAATATTGTACAATTGCAGCCAGAACTTTCCCTGTGATACCAGGTTAGGGTATACAGTAATGCGCTGAATGCGCTTCTTCGAATGATCGCTTAACGGCAAGGTGTTCATAGGATTTGGGACTAAAAAGGATAAAGATATTGTTGTGCAGGATGAAAGTAACACTTATCCGACTTGATAACAATAGTATTCCTACGAGTTTTATCTCAAACGCCTTTTTTTACCTGCCATATTAGAATTCTGTTAGAATAAAATTAATAAGTTGGCTGCGCCCGTCAATGGTATTTACCAAACGGGATGTACTAATTACTGACCGCTGCTGCTGAATGCCCTGTGTTAATTGCGTTCTATTTATAATTTTATTATGCGTATCTGTTGTTTTTGCACCCTGCGTTGCAAAAGGTATTGCTGGATGTTATCGATCAATGTTTCACCGCCTGATAAATAGAAGGTGGCATTCTTCCAGGCCATCCAGCAATTGGGATGCATATCATCCATCCATTGTATGGCATTGTATGCCGGTTTTTGCGGAAGTTCAGGTACACTGTCAACGAGCAGTTTCAACATAGCCAGTACGGCTTCATAGTCGGGGTGTAATTCAAGTACGCCGAAATATTCATGATCGTTGTGCAAAGCGATCTCTTTTAAGGCATTGAAGATCTCAACTGTTGATTCATCGCCTGCAAAGAAATGATGCGTGGTTTGATAGTTGTACAGCTGTTTTGCCTGTATCATTATTTCAGGGTCGCTGTCTGTTGATGACGTTGAATAGAAGTTATCCGGCTCTTCCGCTTGCAACTGGCCGGAACGTTTAGATATGTTAAACATTGGTATATGTTTTATTTGCGGATCAGATATTTTACCTTTACAAAAATAGAAAGGGGCTTCCGGGGCATTTTTATATAATACGGATAAAGATTTACATTAAACGGATTATATGGGTGTTAATGTTATCGATGAAAAGGGCAGGATGTACGAGGTAGGGGATGTGTTTAGCCAGGCTATAGTTGAACAGCCGATAGTTACTGAACGCAGGGACGTATATAGCTTTCCATTCGGTGATGCTGAAATGGTGCAACTGGCTTTTTCAGGGATTTACATTGTATATGGCGATATGCGGCTGTATGAAACCCTGCGGTTGAATTATGAAATAACCGGTGGCGTTGACCTTGTTGAAATGCATTTTACCTTACAGGGCGATGGCGTAATGAAAAACCTGCACTCGGGCAAAGAATATCACTTCAGATCGAACGAACATAACATGCACTATACGCCGGTGCTTGCCGGTACCGGCGAATATGGTGGCGATATGCATTATAAGTTCATGGAGGTGCATTTTACCACCCGTTTCTTCCTCGAACTGGCAAAAGACAGTTGTCCCTCCCTGATGCGCTTCGCCGAAGTGATTGCCAAAGGCAATGAGAATGACCTTAGCCGCGATAATATGCCTATTTCATTTGCCATGCATCAATGTATTCATGATATCATGAATGTAAAACTTACCGGCGGCCTTAAAATGTTGTACCTGCAATCGAAATGTATAGAACTGCTGGCCATGCAGGCCCAGATGTATGAAGATGTGCTCAATACCCCTGTTAGTACACCATCCCTGATTGTAAAACCGGGGCACGATACCGATAGTATTTATTTTGCTAAAGAATACCTGTTGCAACATGCCGCCCAACCGCCTTCTTTGACCGAACTGGCAAAGATTGCCGGCATCAATGAATTCAAGTTGAAACAGGGTTTCAAATCCCTGTTCAACAATACCGTGTTTGGTTACCTTGCCGATTATAAATTGAACCAGGCGCGCGATCTTATCGTCAGCAATATTCCCATCAAAGACATAGCCGACCAGTTGGGTTATTCTTCCGTACAACACTTCAACAGCGCATTCCGAAAGAAATTCGGCATTCCCCCCGGCAAGATGAAGAAAGGGTAGATTAATCAGCTAATTTGATAATTAGCTAATTTGGCAGTGAATAACAATAGCTGTTGCTACGCAACTGCTTTGACTATGCATTCAATAATCACATTATCCAATTATCAAATTATCACATTTATGACGGTTGTTGTAAAAAGGATCTACGAACCGGCAGCTGCAGCGGATGGCTACCGCATTCTGGTCGACCGGCTGTGGCCGCGCGGCATCAAAAAGGAAAATGCCGGTATCGATACCTGGCTGAAGGAAGTGGCGCCCTCTACCGGACTGCGCACCTGGTTTCATGGCGGAAAAGGCAGCTTCGCCGAGTTTAAAAAGAAATACCTCGCCGAGCTTAAGCAGCATCCTGCACTGGAAGAATTGAAAACCCTCGTTAAGGAGAATAAAAAAGTTACCCTGTTATATGCAGCAAAGGATGAAAAGGAAAATCATGCGTTGATATTGGCCGGTTTGTTGAAGTAGGTGAATGGTGAATGGATTTAGGGTGTTATATGGTAGTAATTCTGCTGAATAGTTGCGAGTCCATTCACGATTGCCGGTTCACGATTGGCAACTCATCGCTGCAATCTCCAGATCTCTATATACGGAAAACAGTTCCCCGCACAGCAATCGCCGGGTTTTTGACCGGCGCGGCCGCAATCGCACCAGAACTTTTTATTGGCGTACAGCATGTAGTTGTCGAGCCCCCGCACACTGCCTTTGGTAATATTAACAGGGCCATTGGCATGCATTACTTCCCAGCCGAACTTACCGGGTACTTCTTCTAATTTTTTATTGGCAAAAAAGCGCCAGGGATGTTTATGCGTTTGGTCGGCCCAATACACCTTCAGGTTGGCTGTATTGCGGTGATCGAGCGTTAACAGCGCTGCATGATAGCCATCGCACACTGAAACCAGGAACACGCTGAAGCCGCGTTCTTTGCCTACCCGCGCCAGCAGGGTATTCCACAAGCTTCTTTCCATTGCTTCCGGCGGTAACCCGCGGGAAACCGGGTCGGCCTTTGTTATAGGCACCCATTGCCCTTTACGCACTGCTAAAAAACGCACCGTATCATAACTGCGGATATAATGACTGTCGCGCAGGCGTTTGGCCAGCGCATTGATGTCGTTGTTGAAATAATAACCATTGAAAACTGCTTTACGGCTGTACAGGCTATCGGGGATAGACGATTCGCCAAACAGCAACAGATCGAGCCCGGCCCTTACCGTATTGATGCATTTATGCCTGAACCCCGGCCGCCAGTTGGAATCTTTGGGTTGTTCTTTCAGCGATGCATTGGCAATGAAGAATTGTTTCATTCGTTCAATGTCTTCTATATCGAACAGGGAGGAGCGCTTTAGTGAGTCTTTGGGTTTTGGATCGTTGGCGGGCGGTTGGGGCGGCGTATTGAACGCCAGGTGCAGGGAGCCTGAAAAAACGGCAACTACAACAGGGTATACGATCAGTAATGAGAATTTCATAAGGTGATTGAATTTAACGGTACGGTTATTTGATCACATAACCAACCCGTCAATACTCCTATAACGCCGGCATAGGCGCCTTTATGATGCGGTTCTGGTCATGTGCTCAGGTAATGCGGGCGTAAAATTAACGAGCAACCGGTGTATAAATGAGAAATGGGAGAATATTTTTTCAGGAAAGCAATTCAACAATTTTCTCCTGAATACCCTGCTTTTCGGTTTGGGTCTTTGCCAGCGTATAAGCTTTTTGGTAATGTGATAATGCTTTTTCCGCATGGGTACCGGTGTACAGCTCGCCCATCAGCAAATGATAAAAATGGTTTTCGCCGGCCTGCAGTTGCGCTGCTTCCTGCAGGGCGGTTGTGCTTCCCTTTACTTTGTACAGGGCGAAGAGGCGGTTAAGCGCAACAGCGGGTGAGTAGTTGATCAGCAGCAACTGATCGTATAACTGTAAAATGCTTTCCCATTTAACCGGCGAATCTTCTTTTATGCAATGCCAGTAGGCAATACCTGCTTCAAGGTGATAAGAGCTTATTTCATTGCCGTTGGCAGCGTTGTTCAGGAAGTGAATACCCTGGTTGATCAGCGCCGCATCCCATAGGGAAGTATCCTGCTGTTCATACAATACCAGCGTGTCGTTATTGCTTATGCGGGCATTGAACCGCGATGAATGAAAACTCATCAGCGCCATCAGGGCGTTTGTTTTTGGTTGGTTGGTACGCTCGTATTCGATCAACAGAACGCCCAGCCGCATGGCCTCAGAGCAGAGGTCTTTTCGCAGGATGGTATTTTCAGTTTGTGAATAATAACCTTCGCTGAAAAGCAGGTATATGATATGTAAAACGGTATCGAGCCGTTCGGCCAGTGACTGATCGCTCAGGGTATTGTCGATAGGGATCAGTTGTACGTTCTCGTTGCGGAGTTTTTCCTTTGCGCGGAACAGTCTTTTATTGATGGTTTCTTTATTGGTGAGAAAGGCTTCGGCAATTTCATCGATGCCAAAACCGCAAAGGATGCGTAGGGCCAGGCCGATCTGCGCTTCGCTGGCAATGGCCGGGTTACAAATGGCAAACAGCATTTGCAACTGGCTGTCGCGGATATTTTGCTGGCTGAAGTTCATGGCTTCGGGTTCCTGGATGGCAGGTTGTTGCGCTTTTACGCCGGGAATTACTTTTTGTTCGTAGATCTTGTGCCGTCTGAAATGGTACAGCGTTTTTTGTTTGGCAACACTGTACAACCAGGCGGCCGGGTTGGGCGGCATGCCTTTCATGCCCCAGGTTTCGGAGGCGGTAAGAAATGTATCGCTTACAATGTCCTCGGCTATTTCAATATGTTCGAGGCCATATTGCTTACTGATCACCGCCACCATTTTGGCAAATTCCTGCTGGAACAATTGTTTTAACGAGTCGAATGCTTTATCCATAGAGCTTAAATGGGTGAGCCGCCCGGTGTTTTATAGCCCGGGACGGCTCTCCTTTTTTATTTATACAGTGGTCTTACTTCCACGCTGCCATCGGCATTGAGGGCCGGACAACCATGCGCCAGCGTAATGGCTTCTTCCATATTCTCCGCTTTTATTATACAGAAGCTGCCTAAAAGTTCCCTGATCTCAACAAAGGGGCCATCGGTAACAACACCGCCTTTTCGCAATACTTTTCCTTCGTTGGCGAGGCGAATGCCGTTGGAAACGAATTTTTCCCGGGTTACGATACCGCCAACCCAGTCCTGCCATTTTTGCGCAATAGCCTGCATTTCTTTGGGCGATACATTACTGTAATCATAACTCGGCTGACGGAAAATTAACATGAATTCCTGCATAAAGCTTATTTTTTGTTTGTGATTATTTGTTAATAGTGTGAAACATATTGAAAATAGTGAACAGTTACAGGTTCCAGGGTGCAGGTTACAGGGCTTTAATTCCGGGTTCAAAATTAATAATTGACAACCCGAATATTTGAACACGCTGCGAACCGTGCAACCTGAAACCTGTAACCTGAATTTCGTGCGGCATAGATAATAATCGCCTCGAAACTAAGAATTATGAACTAAGAATTATGAACTTCATACTGTCCCGGCGTATACGTTCCAACCGCAGCCGGGTT
>CBIHPC010000336.1:0-6347 GCA_966211305.1 uncultured Niastella sp. | reverse complement strand
TTACCCACCCATTTCGTTCTTACAATTACCAGGAATGTACCAATGGCCAGTACCGCGTAGGCAACGCCAAGCATGGTTTGGTTGGTAATACTTAATGAATTAACAAGTACTGAGCTCAATATCGAGGTCACTACCGAAAAACCACCGCCTACCAGGCCCGCCGCCTTGCCGGCATACTGCGGAAAACGGATCAGCGTGTAAGACATAAGGTTATTGAATATAAAACCACCGGTACTGTGCAACAGGAATACATACAACAGAAGCGTGGCAAGGCTCTGGTGATAAAAAGTAAAAATTATGAGTAAACTCACCGCAACCAGTTGCAGGGCAGAGGCAAAGATCAATTTCTTAATAAAAGGCTTTTTGATCAGGATTCTCGACAAAGTGCCCCCAGTTAAAACCGAAACCCCGCTAAACAGCGCCGCATAACCGGTTACAGTAGGCGACAAATGCAGTTTCTGCTCTATCAGGAAGGGACTGGCCATTCCGTAAAACAATATCATGGCGTAAGCCAGGCCAAGTATTACCATGCCGGCGGTAAAATCGGGCGTTTTAACCATTTTACCATAGCTGTCGAGAATGCCTTTGATACTAAACGGCTGTGCCTGTTTTTGCGTTTCACCGCCTATTATCATTTCTATAATAAAGAATGCGAAACTGAAAATACCGAGAAAGATGAAGTTGGAGGCCCAGCCCCAGGAAGTTTGAAAGAAGCCGCCGAGAAATGGCGCTACGATGGGACCAATGGCCCAAATGACCGAAAACAAACTGGTATACTTTTTCAACTGATCGCCGCTGTACACATCAACAAAGAACGTTCGTTTGCCAACGACAATTACGGCAACCGTAAAACCCTGGATGATACGCATGGCATATATTACCTGTATGCTTTCAGAAAACGCAATAGCGAAGCTCGATGCGCTGAACACCAGCATCGAGATCATGGTTGGCCAGTACCGGCCATAACTATCGAGCAGGCCACCCACTATTAACTGCGAAATACCGTAACTGATAATAAAAAGCGAAAGTGTTAATTGAATGGCCGCAGGTGTAGTATGCAGTTGCACTGCCATATCGGGCAGTGATGGAATGTAAACATCCATGGCGAAACCCGATAAAGGGATCAACCCCAGTGCGACCCAGGTGTTTGCCTGTATACGTGATTGTGTAATGCTCCTCATGTAATTACCTTTTAATTGACAATGTAAAGGTATATCACCCGCAGGCCGCGATTATTATACCATTCAAAGGGATGCTTATACAATTCAAATATTAGTAGCAACTGCATTTTGTTGCTGCCTGAACTCCATCGGCGCAACCGATGCAAACTGTTTAAAGTATTTGTTGAAGTGGGAAGGATATTCAAAACCAAGCGCATAGGCAATTTCTGCAATGTTCCAGCTGGTATTCCGCAGCAATGCTTT
The DNA here is from genome assembly GCA_966211305.1 of uncultured Niastella sp. Classification (GTDB taxonomy): domain Bacteria; phylum Bacteroidota; class Bacteroidia; order Chitinophagales; family Chitinophagaceae; genus Niastella. Next base: position 4,923 of record CBIHPC010000336.1, on the reverse strand, counting down.
TGCTTCTGTGACGATCCTTTCATGAATAATAGTGCGGGTCGATTTGCCGGAATATTTTTTCACCACGCTGTTGAGGTGGTTCACATGTACATGCAGCTGATCGGCAAAATGTGCAGGCGTCAATAATTTTAAAGAGGTCTCAGGTGAATCAACCGGGAACTGCTGGTTCAACAAAGAATAGAATGCATTCACCAGCCTGTCGCGCACAACGCCTGTTTGTGAAAGCTGGCTTTGCTGCAGGCTTACCCCTTCATGTATTATCAACTGTAAAATATTCCTGATCATATCCCATTTAAAGGGATAGTCCGACTCCTGCAACCGCTGCATTTCCCCAAAGTAAACATGAAGCCGGTCACGCTCTTCTTCAGTGAGCTTTACGATCGGATATAATGCAGGATTGAACAGCGGGCTGGCATATTGCACATCGGGCAGGATCTGGCTTTCAATAAATTGTTTATTGAATATACAGCCATACCGGCTTGCGGAAGTAAATGAAATTTCAATGGACGCCGGCACCGAGGGATTGGTGAAAATAAGACAGGGCGGATGCAATTGTATTTCCTGGTCGTCGTAAATGAGCGTGCCTGTTCCGCGGCCCGATGCGCTGCTCAAACAAATTTTATAGTAATCCCTTCTGTTAAAAGGCGTTTTGCGGGTGGGAGCGGTTGTATACCTGACGCTGAAATGACTGGCTCCGCCGGCAACAGGTAAAAGATCCTTTGGCACCGCCTGCCCGGTTCTCTCGTAATAATCCTGCAAACTTTCCGTGGGAATCATTTTGTTCATCATAATATTACACTTGAAACACCAACAAGGTTGACTTATATAAATCAAATGTATTAAAAATGATCCGATCAGGATGCCAGGGAGGTGTTTTGATGGTCGTCTTTTAATTTAAGCAACCAGATACTGATGGGGCCAAAGGTTATTATAACCATGGGCAGGTAAATCATTGAATACAGATCACCCTGCAGCCATTGTACATTAAAATAATCGCCCGATAACCGCCAGAAGGACCTAAGCAGGTCGATGGCCAGCACTGCCATGATTATTCGGTTAACTTTTTGTTTTACGGACCAAAACAAAAAGAAGAGGATGGCATAACTGATCGTTGCCGATACGATCAGGGGAAAGTATAATGCAGACTGGATGGTTTGAAAGGTCTGGAACTGATCGATGATACCCTTCAATTCGTGTGCATCGGCCCCGCGGGCTTTTTGGGGCAGGTGAAGCTGCAGGTAGAAAAGCTCCGTAGAACGCAGTAAAACTTCAAGCATAAAAAAAGTGAAGTAGCAGATGAAAGCAAGGTTAGCCCAGAACCGGTTATACATGCCTGCAATAAAACATATTACATATCGTACATACAAAAGCATGAACATAGCCGCCAGCATCAATGAAGAACGCACCAGGTGTAACGGATGGTTTCCCTGTTGTAATTCTTCCGCTGCTGATACCGGCGGGTTGAACTGCTCAAATACATACCATTGAAACGTTTGAATAGCGATATAGATCAGGGCGATGACCGCGGCAACTACACGGAGTGTTTTAGTATTCATAATGACCAGGTTGATGCCGGAAAATTAATTACCATTTTTTTATGAGCAACGAATTGCCGGAAAATCCCGATAATGGATAACTTTTCGGTTAAGGATCAAAACCACCCTTGCATAAGCCCTCAACCATACAGTACTACCAGGCAATTACCAACCGCGTGCATGAGTACGTGGAAGCGAATATTCATACTGATATTTCCTTACAACGGCTGGCAGACCATGTATTTGTTTCATACCACCATTTTACAGACATATTCGAAAAAACCGAACAACAAAGCATTGGAAGTTATATAAAGCGGTACCGCATCGAAAAAGCGGCTACGCTCTTATCATACACCGACCTATCCCTGGCAGTAATTGCAGAAAAAACGGGCTACTCGGGCAGGCATGCATTATCAAAAGCCTTTAGCAAGCGCTTCAACCAAAGCCCGGGCAGCTTTCGAAAAAAGCCGGTATTCCTTAAGGACTCACCAAACGCCATTATGGATGGAATAGGTTCTGAGCACGACTATCATGCATTATTAAAAAAGGACATATCCTTCAACTATAGAATAGATACAGTACATAACCTGTTCACCATATGCAGCTCGCTGCGAATGGTGCCGGCGCTGTATCGTGGCGGATTTTCATATGAAACCTATCTCGACAAAGTGAAGAATGGTTTTGATATGCAATGGCGTGAGCGGCTGGTGATAAAACCCTTCGACTCGTTGAATTTCTGTACGGCCGCACTGTTTTCCATGCACCATGGCATACTTGTAACAGGGGATGAGATCGATCTTTTTTCAGCCACCCGGCCCAGTTATATTACCAGTCCGGTAAAAGAAGGCACATATCTCGTATTCGATATTCCGGCGGGTTCCGTTGATGAAAACATAAAGAACTATACAACCTACTTCAGAGAAAGTATAATAGGTTATAAAAAATTATTCAGGCCTTCAGACTTCTTCTCTTTTTTATTGCTGCGCAGTGACGAATGTAAGCTGGGTGAATTTTTTATGTACCTGCAGCCCGCAACCGGAAAATAATACGTTTCATTATACCAAATGACAGCGGGGGTCTCCAAACAGAGACCCCCGTTCATTTTTCCTCTTGAGATAGCCTACTAATCAAATATTTGAAACAGCCAGAAATCCGTCCTTGTAGTTCCGTGCAAACCACTCACATCTCCATCTGAACTGTTTGAATAACCTATTACGGTAAAGCTGTTCCCGGTTGCTGCCAGTCCATACGCTAATTCTGAATTTTTTCCGCCCAGCGATCTTTGCCAGACAAGCGAACCTTTGGCATCGAGGCGCACTATCCAGCTTTCACTTTTGCCATGATTAAAAGTTATATCCCCATCGGTACTGGTTGCCAAACCCGCTACCGCACAACCTCCGTCTTTGGCCGGCGCAATGGCCAGCGCCTGATCGAGGAGCGAACCGCCAAGCGCTTTTTGCCAGGCTATCGTACCGTTTGCATTTAACTTAACTACCCAGTAATCGTAGTTACCATGGTTACCTGTTACATCGCCATCGGTACTGGTGGTATAGCCTGCTATATAACTGCTGCCATCTTTACCGGCTATGATCGAGTTGGATCGGTCGTCACCGGAACCGCCCAGCGTTTTTTGCCATTCGATATTACCGGCAGCATTCAATTTCAAGATCCAAAAATCGTTACTGCCATGATTACCGGTAACATCCCCGTCTATACTCACGGCAGAACCCGCCACCAGGTACCCGCCATCGGGGGTAGCCGCTATGGAACCGGCCTGGTCATAATCAGAGCCGCCGTATGAACGCTGCCTAGTGATGGCGCCATTTGCATCGAGCCAGACTAGCCAACAATCAGTCAGACCGTGATTACCGGATACATCTCCGTTATTCTCCGATGAGTACCCTGCAACTACAAAGCCACCTGATATGGCGATCACCGAATTGGCCACATCGGTACCCGATCCGCCCAGGACACGCTTCCATATTACATTTCCGCCGGCATCGAGTTTAATAATGAACCAATCACTTTCGCCATGATTACCGGTCACATCGCCATTGTTGCTGTTGGTATAACCGGCCACAACACAGCTTCCATCGGCCAATGCCACTATACTGTTGGCGCCGTCGGAATCGCTTCCGCCAAAAACCTTTTGCCAGGCAATGGACCGGTCGGCATTTAACTTAACAATCCACATATCGCTAAGACCATAATTTTTGCCAACATCTCCATCAGTACTCCGCGAAGTGCCGGCAACCAGGTAGCCACCGCCGGCAACAGGCGCTATTGCCGTTCCGTCCTCATCGAGCACACCACCTAACATTTTTTGCCAGTACAACTGGTTAACGATGATGAGATCATCCGGGCTCGTCATTTCATTTCCCTTCGCGCTTACATATACTTTTGCACTGGTGGCGCCCGCAGGCACTTTTATCGTTAATGCAGTTGCTGTTGCTTCCAATACTTCAGTAACGATCGTGCTGCCTATGCGCACCGTATTGTCTTTTGCCGTAGCGCTAAAACCGTTCCCGTTTATGGTTATGGTTCTGCCCACGTAAACCGTGTCGGCACTGAACCCTGTAATTACAGGCTCGCTCTCATTACTGCTTTTTTTGCTACAGGAAAACAAAACTGACAGCGTAAAAAAGAAGGTTATCAACTCAGGCCTTACAATGAGTTTTAGTTTCATAACTGATACCGGTTTTGATTTCAAAGGATGGTTGCTATTTATGATCGAAGGGTTAGTAACGGATCAACTAATGTTTATCTATTATTTCTTTATAAGTTTTATGCTTCGGCCCTCACATACGAGGTAATATATTCCCTTGGAATAACCGCTCATATTCCATACTGCCCGGGTAACGCCTTTACGGCCTGACAACTTTTTACTTTGCAGCCAATGCCCCGCCTGGTCGTACAAACTGACGGTATATTCTTTGCCGATGCCGCTATGGAATGCAATTGTGAATTGCTGCTGCAATGGATTGGGGTAAACCTGCATTGTTGTAGATGGAAGCGCCCCATTTTGTAACCCGGCGCCGGCAACCCGTGCCATTTTTTCAGTTGTTGTTTCAACGCCTACGGTATAACGGGTGAAATGATCGATCCCCGTTTTTACGATGTAATTTGCCTTTTTATTCACACTATCCCCGCCATCATACAACCAGTAATTTGCCAGATCGGCGCCCTTCCAAAGGCTTATGGCAGCTTCGTCGATCCCTGCCAGTTCTTTATCGAGGTAAAAAAATCGGAGCGTGGCATGTAGGTTTGAGTTCGTAGTGGGTCTTATCTGAAAATACCGCTGAATGCTTTGTCCGCCATTCAACAATGTTTGCCGCTCATGTCTCCTCTCGATCACTGTCATGCCGAGGTTGCTTAAAGTGGTGATCTC
>CBIHPC010000335.1:0-6396 GCA_966211305.1 uncultured Niastella sp. | reverse complement strand
TTACCTGCGAAAGCTGGAGCAACCTTACCCTGAACGAATCATTTGCCAACTACAGTGAAACGCTGTGGGATGAATACAAATACGGTAAAGACGCCGGCGACGCCCAGAACTATGGCGATATGCAAGGCTATATCGGTAGCCAAAGCGAGAAGAAAAACCTGGTTCGTTTTTATTATAATGATAAAGAAGCCATGTTCGACGCCGTTAGCTATAACAAAGGCGGCCGGATTTTACACATGCTCCGCAGCTATGTTGGCGACAGCGCTTTCTTCAAATCACTGAACCTGTACCTCACTACCAATAAATTCAAACCCGCCGAAGCACATCAGCTCCGCCTGGCTTTTGAAGAAGTGACCGGCAGAGACCTGAACTGGTTCTGGAACCAATGGTATTTTGGCGCTGGTCATCCTAAACTTACCATTGATTATGTTTACGACGATAACGCCAAAACAGTACAGGTGATCGTTAAACAAACACAGGCGGGTGACAAAGTTTTTATTCTTCCGATCGCTATCGACGTGTACAATGGCGCTAATAAAGTTCGCCACGACGTATGGGTAAAGAACAAGGTTGACACCTTCACTTTCTCTTACAACAGCCGCCCCGACCTGGTTAACGTTGACGGCAAAAAAACATTACTTGCCGAGAAGAAAGACAACAAAACGCTCGATAACTTTATTCACCAGTATAAATATGCAGGCGGGTACCTCGATCGCCGCGAAGCCATAGATTTCGCCAGCCGCAACCAGGATAATCCAAAAGCGCTGGAACTGATGGTACTGGCTTTAAAAGATAAATACCATGGCCTGCGCTCCTACGCCATCAGCAAGCTTGATCTGAAAAATGAAACTGTACGAAAACAGGCAGAACCGGTTCTTACCGAAATTGCACAACGCGATACAAAAACAACCGTACGCGGCAGTGCACTCACCGCACTTGCACAATACAATGACGGCGCTTATAAATCGCTTTTCACAAAAAGCGTGAACGACTCATCGTACAGTGTTGCGGGCACCGCACTTGACGCCCTTTTCAAACTGGATAGTGCCGCTGCGGTGGCCGAAGCAAAACGCCTGGCAAAATATCAGGCGAAGAACAGGCTGATGGAGTCGATAACCAACATTCTGGTTAAAAGCGGCGATGAGGCCAGTTTTGACATCATTGCCAAAGCGTTCAAGAACATGCCTATTTCACAGGCGAAGTTCAACCTGCTGCAACCTTTCTGCGACTTTCTTACCATTGTGAAAGACACTAAAAAAGTAAAAGAGGGCGTAGACCTGGTAATTGATTTCAGGGATGAACTGGCACCTTATGGCGCGGTACCTTATGTAAATGGCATGCTGAAGAACGTGATCAACAAAAAGAATGCTGCCTTTACCGCCGAAGCCGACAAAGAAAGAGCGAAGGAACAAATTGAATATATCAATTCGAAAATAGAAGGAGGAGATAAGAAGGGGTTCTAGTTGACGGGTTAACGAGTTGACAAGTTAACAAGTTTATAAGGGGCCACTCCGGAAACGGGGTGGCTTTTTTAGTGGGAGGAAGAATGGTGAGGGGGCTCGGGGAATTTGAGATTAATATACGAGCTTGCGCCGCCTAAGTTGATTGCCGATTGCCTACCAACTTCCGCTCGCTCCGCCGCCGCTACTGCTGCCGCCACTATAGCTGCCTGAAGAAGATGAGGATGAACTACCAGCCGATGAATCGGATGATGAGCTTGCTTCAAAAGACCTGGTAGAGGAATCGCCGCCCGACGACCGCCAGGTTACCCGAAAAACGCCGAATACGGTTTTATACTCTTTTGTTGAATACGAATCATCAAATCCCAGGCCCCGGTTCTGATAACCATCTCTTGAATACCAGCCCCCGTTATACCTGGCCATCGTTCTGGCCAAATAAATAGTGAGGATGGTAAACCCTGCAAACAGACCAAATACGATCAGTTCGGGCCCCATACCGGGTGATGTTACCCCCCGAAATTGCGGGTCGTAAGCGGTTGGCTGTTGACCGGTTGGAGATGTAGCTGGTGGCGCCACTGCCGATTGAACGTCCTTACCGCAATTGTCAAGTTTATTTTCAATGGCACGTACCGATTCTTTCATTCCCTGGAAAAAAGCCCCCTGTTTGAAATTCGGCACCAGCACATCAGCTATGATCGCCTGACAGGCGAAATCGGTAAGTATGTCTTCAAGCCCTATGCCTACCTCTATCCGCACCCGCCTGGGGCTGCGGCTGACCATTATCAATACGCCATTATTCTTTACACTGTCGCCTATGCCCCAGGTGTTAAAATACATTCGGGCGGCCTCTTCGATCGTATATGCCATTTTTGTTTTGGCATCGGTAAGTGAGTCGAGGGTGACGATCACAATGGCATTGGAAGTTCGGGTATAATATGCGCGCAATTCATTTTCGAGCCATTGTCTTTCATCTGAAGTAAGGAACTTTGCAAAATCGTTGACCGCCTGGTGGGGAACCGGTAGTGGTTTTACAAATGAATCGCCAGTTTTCTTATTCTGCGCAAAAGAGAAAACGTTGATTAAAAGAAAACCAATGGTCAGGAATAAAAGGGAACGCATAGGGCTACAAGAGGTTTCAGGTTTCAGATCGCAATTCCCGGCTATTAAGTTATTGAGTTTATAAACCCGGGTTGTGCATATAACCTATGAACTCACGAACTCAATAACTTAATTCCAATATTCAAATTCAGATCTTCAATTTTCAATAGCACCAGTTTACCAGCTTCCGCTTGCGCCTCCACCTCCGCTGCTTCCGCCGCCAAAGCCGCCGAAGCCGCCTCCACCGCCGCCAGACCAGCCGCCTCCGCCTCCGCCCCAGCCGCCGCCACTGCTGCCACGGCCGAGCATACTTCCTAATATGAAAGGGCCTAACCAGCCGGAACCACGACGACTCATAAATCCGCCGCCACCTCTGCCACCGCCGCGGCCACCGAAGATCACGATCATAATAATGATAAATACCAGGAAGCCGAATGGCAGCGCGCTGCCGCCGCCTTTTTTCTTTCTATAATTGGCCGGCGCCTTGTATTCCCCGGCCGCTGCTTTTATAATGGAATGGGCAGCCTGTGAAAGGCCCTGGTAATAATCGCCCGACCTGAAGTTGGGCGCAATGTCATTTTGTATAATATGGCCGGTAGTGATATCGGGTATGGCGCCCTCAAGCCCATAACCAATTTCGATCCGGATCTTGCGGTCCCGGATGGCCGCCAGGATCACTACTCCATTATTGTTTTTCTTATTTCCAACGCCCCATTCGCGAAACAACTTCGTTGTATACTCTTCAATGGGATAGTCGTCGAGCGTATTAATGAGAACAATGGCTATCTGGTTGCTGGTACTGTCGTCATACGCCACCAGTTCGTTTTCGAGCTGCCGTTCTTCCTGCGGTGATAGCACACCGGCAAAATCATTGACCAGCCGGGGCGGGCTCGGTCGGGCAGGAATATTTTGTGCCATCGCCAAAATCGACACAAACAACAAAGCCGAGGTTAGAAAGAGTTTAAATCTGTTTCTCATTACTACTTATGAATGCCATTCAATTTAAGAACAGTTACACGTTACAAGTTGCAGGTTACAGGGAATACTGAAGTTTCGACTCCCTGTAAACCGGAACCTGCTACTTCTTATTATTAAGATCCGAAAACCATATCGTCGGGTAATTCATTCTTATCGTTTGACCGGTCGTACGGAAAGTACGTTTTCAATGCGTGTCCAACATCGTTAACCACAGCCTCTATCGCTTCTGCAGGATGAGCGTTTGAAAAATGCTTTTGCATAACTGCTACTTCCTGGTTCCAGAAAGACTGACCAACCTTTTCGTGAATGCCCTGATCGGCCAGGATCGCAAACTGGTGGTCTTTCATGGCTACGTATATCAATACGCCATTACGGTCTTTTGTAAGGTCCATCTTCAGCCCCCAGAAAATTTCTGCGGCCCTGTCGAGCGGATCAACAAAACGGCAACGGCTTTCGGTATACACCCTGATCTCGCCGCTGGTTTGTTGCTCGGCGTTACGGATGGCACTGACAATACGTTCCTGTTCGTCGTGCGAAAAAAACTGTTTCCTTTTTGAGAAGGGGAAAAATGCCATGGATATTATTTTAGAATGCTACTTTAGGCGCCCTTTCTGCACCGGCATCAGCAGTGAACCCTGGTTTTACGCTAAAGCCGAACATACCGGCGAATAGGTTATTGGGGAAACGACGTACCGTGCGATTATATTCCTGCACAGATGCGTTGAAGTCGTTACGGCTAACTTTGATGCGATTCTCCGTTCCTTCCAGTTGCACCTGCAGGTCTCTGAAGTTTTGCGTGGCCTGCAATTGCGGATATTGTTCAGCAACTACGAGCAATCTGCTCAATGCGCCGCCCAACTGACCCTGCGCCTGCTGGAACTGTTGTATTTTTTCAGGTGTGAGGTTATCGGCACTAACGTTCATCGAAGTAGCCTTCGCTCTTGCTTCAATAACCTGCGTTAATGTCGTTTGCTCAAAATTGGCAGCCCCTTTCACTGTGCTCACGAGGTTAGGTATCAGGTCGGAACGACGCTGATAATCGCTCTGCACATTATTCCATTTGTTCTTCACATTTTCGTCGAGGTTTACCATTTTGTTATATCCATTACATCCGCAACCACCCAGTATCAGGATGAATACAACGATAACGATGAGTACCAGATAACTAGATTTCATACCTATTTAGAGTTTTATGTCTTATAAATGTACAATTTTTTACTACAACCAATCTATAATTCCTATGATAAACAAATGGTTAAGGCTTTCGGTTCAATCGACTGCCAATTAACGTCACCGTTTTGCCTCTCATTGTGATCATAGCATTACTTTAGTCGTAGAAGCATGGTTTTCGTTACATAGGCTTTTGCAAAATCCCGGGAAATAGTTGACCGGTTAACGAGTTGAGAAGTTTCAGTTCAAAGAGATTGAGTAATTGCATGCCTCGCTTATTGCAGAAGTTTATTTTAAAGATATTCCTTAAAAAAAGAAGCCTCCCCGCAAACCGGGAGGGCTTACAATTTATAGGATCAATATTTTTACTGCTTCTGCAAAAAAAGACTATATACGAACCGACTACCTTTTAACAGGTACAATAACCGGTTTTATTTTTGCAAGGTTGTTACGTAGGTATGTTTTTCGGTGATCTTTGCCATAATGCCCTGATAGTCTCCGGTTGTTATTTCAGAAAAATTCCAGGTCATGTAAAGCTTGTCGCCATCCCACTTCAGCTTGTAACCTGCCGGCCTTTGTTCCTCAAGACCACTCGAATTAAGCCCCACAGTTACCGCTGAAAAATACAGCGAGTCAGTGCCTATTTTCTTGTAATTCGCGGCTTCCGTAGTAGCTGCCAGAGAGCCGGTAAATGGCATATTTTGGGTACTGAGAAGCTGACTGCGATTATACATCTCTATCTTTTGCTGGCTGTTTGCCGAAAAAGCCCAGTTAGTGGTTGACATTGTGGTACCGTCAAACTTGAAATTACCGGCATTGTCAGCTGTAGTATACTCATTCGATATTAGCACTTTCATGGCCATACCGGTAATGGTGTATTCAATTGTTTGGGAACTAACGACATGCATGGAAATAAACTTCCAGTCAGCCAGTTCACTACCGTTGCTGCTGCCACTTCCGCTGCCAGAACCGCTACCGGAGCCACTGCCAGTGCCGCCGGGTGTATGGCCTAGTGTATCTAAACTTTTTTCCTTTCCGCAGGAAGCCAGCGCCAATACAGAGCAGAAGGCAATTAAACGGACGACATTTCTCATAAACTATTACTTGTTTGTTTTGGGAAAAAGGGCAGAAAAATTTCAGGCAAAAATACTATTTCACTTCAAGTATTCCATCCCGGTTGAAACAATTACAATAGATATAACGAAGACGGTTAATGCCTACTGTTCTTTCCGAAGTGTAGCTAACAATTCAGCATGTACGGTAACTTTCGCCGGAACACCCTGAATGTCCTGGGTAGTAACAGTATGGAAGATCATCAGCATTTTCATAAGGTTGCCTTCAAACTTCAGTTTACAACCCGTAGGGGTATCCGGTAATAAACCTCCCGTAAGAGCATTCAAAAAGCCGCCGTCCTGGAAATGGAGTGAGTCGGCGCCGATCTTCGTATAATCAGACGAAGCGTTTTGTGATGGAAGCGTTTGATTGAGAGGCGTTTGCACAGAATCTACCAAAAAGCCGTTCACATACACATAAGTATTTGCTGAAGTATTGACAGACATTGTTATGCCGCTGGCCGTCATTTTTGAATTATCGAAGGTAATAGTACCACCGTTGTTTTGTGAAGTGAACGCAGTTGAACTTACCATTTTTGCCGCCCCACCAAATTGTAACGATTCCGCAATTGTACCCA
>CBIHPC010000334.1:0-6408 GCA_966211305.1 uncultured Niastella sp. | reverse complement strand
CCCGTATACCTTCAAAATAACCGGTTGTTCCGCCGGCCAGCGTATAAGGCGTACCACCGCAACCAGGTGCGCTGCCGCCAATAAAGTTTGAAGTAACGATAAACCCGTTACCTATTTCCCCCGCCGAGGAGGTACGGAAAGGTACCAGCCACATGGCTCGATGAAATGAATTGGCCGAAGTAACGGTTATAGCTTCGGTCTGGAAAAAGCTGTTGGCAGCGATCGTCCAGCCGGTATTACCCAGGTTCAATTCTATACCAACTGAGTTGGCAGCATTGAAATAATCGTAAATATTACAACCGATTACGGCATTGTAATCATTGAACTGTGGTGCATAAGCGGCAATAGCGCTTGAATTGTCGTACCCCAGCGAATAAATGCCGATCGAAGGTTTTACGGCGCCGGTGCCGGTGGAGTGAATATTACAATTATCGAATGTATTGTTATCGTTTCCACCGGCGCCCATGTTACCTAAATAAACCACGCCCGATAATGCACTGGGCTGGTTGGCGCCATTCGTGTTCTGCCCCTGCAGATCGCAATATTTTATTGTATTGTTGGAAGCACCATTGTCGAGCCTGATAGCTGCGCCCGTTGCACTGGTGTTGGTGATATTCAAATTAATGGTATTGAGATTACCGGCAGCAGTAACCGCTATCGCTGTTCCAGTCCCACCGGGACGGCCGTCGATGGTCACATATTTTGCGCCGTTAAGATCAATGGTTGGCCCCGTATTGGAGCCGGCAATTACCAGTCCGTTTGCACCTGCTTCGGGACGAATGGTCAGCGTACGCGAAGCATTGAAACAGGCATTGGAGGCAATTACGATGGGGAAGGTTTCACCGCTGCTGGTATAGGTGCTTTGCAATTCAAGCGTCACAGCGCCACTCACGCCACCTGACAAAGCTGCCAGCGCTGCGGTCAATGTAGGATAGGTTCCTGTTGGCCCTACAGGAATTACCCCACCGGGACCGGCACAGGTATTGGTTGATTGTGTTCCGGTAAGCGGCGCAGCCGTATTATAAACCGGACCAATACAATTGGTATTATTATAACCATATACATAAAAATCATAGGCTGTGCCGCCGGTTAAACCGCCGGCTGTAAAAGTAGTGGCAGTTCCTGTTTGCACTACCATGCCTGTTCCTAAGGCTGTTCCTGCGGTATAGGTAATACCGTGAACGGGAGCAACCGGCGTAGCGCCGGCCGGGTAGCGTACAACAATATACGCATCGGCAGCAGGAGTGGCGGCAGTGAAGGAACCTGTTATCTGGCTGGTGGAAGCAGCATTCAGTACTAGTCCTGTTGGCTGTGCAGCAGGCGCCACACAGGCGTTCATCATACTTACCGCCATCAAATGCGTAATACCGCGGAAGCTGGTACGGGTAAACGTCAAGGAAGTAATATTCTTTGCATAGTTGGCGCCGCTGACTGCCAGCGCCACCTGGTAGATGCGGGGATTGCTGGCGCCGCCGCCATTATCGAGCACCTGGCCGGTGCCGTTAACCCGGCCTATCCCCTGTATGGCAAATCCGGCGCCATTGTACCAGTCGGGAACATTTAACCCTGTAATGGTTTGGGTAGAACCGTCAGAGAAATTCAGCGTAGCGCTTATCGTGGCATTCGAGCCACCCGATGTCACCAGCAGATAAACGATACCGGCGGTACGGGGAGATGCGAGGGTCAGGGTTCCGGTTTCGTTAACGGTATCCAAACGCAGCGAGTTATTGACTGTAGCGTCTGCCATTTGAAAGGTTACCAATGCCGATGCCGCACTGGTTATAAAACCGGAATTAGGCAGGTACCTGGTGGGTGTTCCGAAAGCGGTAAAACTCTGGTTAAGGAAATAATAACCGCCACTGTCGACATCGGCGGTAACCGAACCGGCAAACACAGGGCCATCGGCTATTACATCGGCATTGAAACCGCTCACAGTAACCGGTGTAACCGTTTGGGCCGAACCGGTAAATGATAACAGCATCAACAGGATGCCGGCAAAAAAAGTTTGTAACCCCGCATGAACCTTCCGGATCATTGACGCAGAATTTCTCATATTACAGTATTGTGAAATGGTATGTTTAGGAGATTTTACCTGCAGTATGCTGTTTCCAGTTTGCAATCTGAAACAGTGCGTTTTTGCGATACATACAGGTGTTCCGCACTTGGCGCTGCATTTGCTTTCAGCTTTAAGCTTTCGGCTTTAAGCTGTTTTAAAGAAGGGGCCGCCCCAAAAGAGGCAACCCGATTTACATTTTATGAAACAATCGGGAAGTTATTCCCGACTGTAACAGTCGGGAAAAAAACTAGTCTTTCAACCCGAGATATGCTTTCACCTGGTTATAATCGTTCCAGTTTACACCAGAACGGGCAGCCATACCACCAGGAATGATGACATAACGGTATTGCCATACCGGAATATTGGGATCATTGGTTGAAGGACGGGTACCTACATTATAGGTAGACTCGATAAAAATATTACCGGCCTGAATGATCGGAAATACAAACAGGTCTTTCGCCCCGAAGATCAAACCATTGTCTGCATATGGTAATGCCACGATAGCAGGAGCGGTAGAAGTGTTTATGTTCCAGTATACTTTAACCTCGCCTTTTGCTATAATGCTGTCAACGATCTTGGGAGCATCGATAGACGCTTCAAAAAATGTATCTACGGCATTGAAAGTAACATCAAGCCATTCTGAATAAATAACATTGGCGCTTCCCGGTTTGCCGGTTGAACCGGTAGCACCGTTTGCCCCGGTATCACCTTTGTCGCCTTTCTCACCGGCCGGACCGGTATCGCCTTTTTTACAGGCAGTGAATAATAATGCAGCAGATACCACTAAAACAGAAGCGCTCCTCAGGAACATGTGTTTCATAATTGAGTTTTTAATATTAAACGGTTTATGGTTTATCGTACGTTTTTTTATTCTACCTTCTGTATTTCCTTTGTATTTAACTTCGACATGCTACATTGGAAATTCATTATTTGATATTTTGTATTCCTTCATCTTATCACCGCAACCCAACCGTTGTAATTCCGGCTCACGGTTTTAATTACATAGTAGAAAGTACCCACCGGAACCTGTTTGCCTTTCCAGGTGCCATCCCATGGATTGCTATACCCATGGCTGTTATACACCTGCTGGCCATAGCGGTTAAAGATCTCTACCGAACAATTTGCAACATTTCGCAACCCGGCTATTTCCCAGGTATCGTTAGTGCCATCGCCGTTGGGACTGAACACATTTGGGATGATCAGCACTTTATCGGGCAACACCATTATGAACTGACGCACCGCGGTATCCTCACAACCGATATCATTATAGGCATGAAGGGTAACCGTGTAATTGCCGGGATACTGGTATTGATGCGACGCGTTCGCAATCGTTGAATTGCCGCCATCGCCAAAATCCCATTTATAGGTTACAGCGCCTGTTGAGCTGTTGGAGAAATTAAAATTCGCCTCATGAAGTTCCAGCGGCACATTCTCTGCCGGGTTGGTTGAGAACGCAGCCATTGGATATGTTTTTACGTTTATAAGGTTGGTACGCACCAGCGTATCGCTGCATTTCCCCTGAGAAGTTGCAATCAGCGTTACGGTATAAAAACCCGTATTGTTATAGGTATATGATGAGTTGTAGCCGTTGTAGGAATAACCTGCGCCATCTCCGAAATCCCATCGCCAAGAATCGCTGTTTTGTGATTTGTTATTATACGTAACCGAAAGAGGCACACAACCCGCCAGTGAATTCGGATCAAAATCAGCCACCGGATTAGGTAATACGGTGATCAGGACAGAAGGTGCATTCGACATACAGGCGCCATCATTTACAGAAAGATTGATGATGCCGGTTTTGTCGTATTTGACGGTATACGGCCCGAAGCCGCTGCCCGATTGCACCGTTCCCCCGCCCCAGTTCCATGTGGCGGTGGCGCTGCCGGGGCCACTGCCTGTATAGGTAGCGGTAATGGTTGAACCACTGCAGATCGATGCCTCGTTTACGGTAAAGGAAGCATTAACCGGAGGAGAAATAACAACCGGAATTGTTGTTACCGTCGACACGCAACCGTTCTCCGTTACCTGCAATTGCAGGTTATAATTGGCAGCACTGTTAAATAAGATCGTATGAGGTCCCTGTCCGCTTCCGCTTTGCACAGTAGCGCCGGCAAAACCAAACCAGTTGTACGTTGCTGAAGCAGTCGCATTGCCGGTATAGTTGACCGTTTGGGTAATTCCCAAACAGGTATTGGCAGGTGTTACTGTAAAAGTTGAAGTAGGCGCCATATTCACTGTTACCGGCACCGTGGCTGAAACGGCGCAACCGTTATTATCCGTTCCACTTACCGTATAAGTTGTAGTAGCAGTCGGCGTAACCGACACGCTGCTTCCGGTTGCATTACCGGGGTTCCAGGTATAGGCAGCCACCGTACCACCGGTGGCACTTACCGATAAGTTCACCGGGTCACCCGCACACACCGCAGCCGGGTTCGCGGTTGCAGTTAATGTTGCAACCGGTAGTGAAGTTACCGTTCCTGTATAGTTCACCGTGCAATTGTCGGCCTCTGTAATAGTACACGAATAGCTTCCCGCTGCCAGGTTGGTAGCAGTAGCCGTTGTTTGCACGGGCGTTGTGTTCCATGCGTAGGTATAGGGGCCCGTTCCACCCGTTACCGTTAAACCAATGCTTCCATTGGCATTGGCACAGGTAGCCTGTGTTATGGCAGGCGTAACTACCGGCGGTGTATAACCAACACCTGCCAGTGCCAGCGCCACCAGGCGCGAAGGCGCAGTTGTACCCGATAAAAAACTGATCGTAATTGATTGCAGCGTTTTTTTCTTATCGGTGCAACTCAGGGGAATATCTACCTCATAGAACCGTGGGTTATTGGTTGATACCCCGTCTGTAATATAAGGCGGCGCATTTAACCGGGCCGTTCTTCCATAACCGGAATAAACAAAACCCGTTCCGCCAAACCAGTCTAGGATGGTAGGGTTACCATAATTGTAAGTAGTGCCATCAGTAAAATTCAACACTATATTTATCGTACTGTTCCCTTCGGTTGAGAACAACAACAGGTTCACCACCGAAAAGCTGGCCGGTGTTGCCAGGGTTAAATTACCCCAGGCCATGGTATTGGGTTGTGAACCGCCCGAAGAAAGATACAATACATTATTACCGGTATACGGTTGCAATTGCCAGGTTTTGGTACCCGAAACAATTGTTCCGTTCGTAGGTAAACCGCCGCCCAAACCGTTGATGGCCGCAAAAATGGTCGAGTACATGATATTACTCGAAAGATCAAGCGCGGTACTGGTAACAGTAGTGGCATCTATACCAGATTCTGCGATCCCATCCTGGTTAAAACCGCCAACGGCAACGGGTGAATACGTTTGCGCCAGGGAACCGGTTGCAATAACCAACCCACCTGTCAACAGGCCGAGATGTATTTTAAAAAATCTCAGGAACCAAATTCCAAGACCCAAATAAAGTTCAAGCACCAAATCGCAAAGATTTGAAATTGAGATTTTGTTTAAATTACTCAGTTCTTGTGATTTGAGTTTTGTCATTTGCACTTTATTCTTTTGATTTGATATTTTGTATTTCCTTATTTGGTTCTTGTGATTTGAGATTTTTGATTTTTTCTTTGGTTCTTGTGATTTGGAATTTGTGATTTTCTAATGCAGCAGATTTACAGCCCCCTTCCTGATGCTTTCTTTACCACTGGCCAGTCTTATTTTGAATACATAGAAGTAAACGCCCATAGGTTGTAACTTCCCTTTGTGTTTACCATCCCAGCCATTGGTGTAATCGCTTCCTTCGAAGATCAGCTCGCCCCACTGGTTGAACACTTTCATATTGATACCGGCAATGGCAGTACCATATGCGCGGAAGAATTCGTTCCTGCCATCGTTGTTCGGACTAAATGAATTCGGGATAAATACTTCATCGGTAAGCGTTATACCGGTAGCCATACCAATGGCACTGTTGATACAGGTCTCTGCTCCAAGCGCAATAACACTAATGGTCATTTTTTCAACAGGCTGCAGGTTCACGATGTTATGCGTTGTACCAAGACTGCCCGATGTGGGCGTGATGTAAGGGCTGCCGTTTACCGACACGATATAACCGGTAGCGCCGGGAACAGGTTGCCAGCTAAAGTTGACTGTGCTGCTGGTAACGGCAGCAACCGTTACCACCGGGGTTGCCAGCGGTCCATTTATATTTACCTGTTTGCTGGTAGTAGTGGTACAACCGTTCAGGGTTACCTGTAGTTGTATGGTATACAGGCCGCCTTTATTGAATACAATACCGTATGGGCCGGCCCCGCTGCCATACTGAACGGAGGCGCCTGCAAACCCATTCCAGTTGTAGGTAGCTGTAGCATCTCCATTACCGGTATAGGTAA
>CBIHPC010000333.1:0-6412 GCA_966211305.1 uncultured Niastella sp. | reverse complement strand
TACGTCACGGTAGGACCTGGCTCCCCACCCGAGGGACAGCCATTGTTTACGAAATTGCCACTCTTCGCAACGTTGCCGTACAGAGAACAATTGCCCGGCTGTCCGTCATAGTTGTAACATATTTTACGGATGACATTACCATCGTGATCTTTGATGACGGTCAGCCTGTTGAAATTATCGTAGATATAAGCGATCGTTTTCCCGGCCGCATCCGTTTGAGACGTCATGCCACTTAACGGCTTGTAACTATACGTAGTTACCTGTGCCTTGCTGCCACTAAGGGCCGCGCGGATTTTATCCAGTTCCGTTTGCAAAGCAATATCATTGGCAGGCTGCTGTAGCACGGCATCGTTGACAAGGGCTGCGATGGTGGCATAGTCACTTCCGATCACTTTTGCCACCGGGTAGCTGTGATTGTAGCCCCAGAGGTAGGCTTCGTTCACATCCTTTCCTTTATATTGTTCCAGCAGATTGCCATAGCTGTCATACCGGCTGAAGTTTAGCACCGACTTATCCGTCAGCGTTGTAAACTGTTGCAGGGTAGCCGGGTGTTTTTTCGTGCCATTAAATGAGCCATAGGTGATCTTAGTGCCACCCACAAAGCTGGAATCCGTACCCGTTTTAACATAAGTAGCTACTTCAAGGGGTTCCATGTAATGCAGGGCCAGCAGGCTGTCCTTCATGGCGATTTCCGGCGTGGTTAATCCCAGCCGGAAACTTCCGGAACTGTTGAATGCATAATTGTAGTGCGTGACCTTTTTGCGCCCATCACTCAGGTACGTGATTTGACTTTTCAATACCGGTCTGCCGAGTTCGGTATAGTAACTGTTTTCGGTCAGGGTTTCACTAGAGCTGGTGCCGTGGCCATAAACGGTCTCTTTCGTTGCCTTTATGCCTCCAAATCCGGACTGCAATTTAAAAGGCGTCCACCAGGCGCCGCACGGGGGCATGTTCGGGTACGTGGTGGCATCACAGTAGTAGTGTTTCCAGTAAGCGACCAGCCGGTTGGACAACTGAAAGTGTTTCATCTGCTGGTCATCGTCATCGAAGGGCGTTGAACTCAGCCATTCCGAGTTGTGATAGCCGTAACCCAGGGTCGAAGATTTTTGCAATAGTTTCCCGCTGTTGTCATGCTGCCTTTCCAGGACCAATTTACCCCGCTTCCAACTGCTATCCGGAAACGGCGCAATCGGGAAATCACTAAAGCCGGAAGGCCATATCGCATCGAGGGTCACGCCGTCATAAGAAAAGCTGAATTCGCGGTCGGTGTAGCCGTTGCCCTCTTCGATGGTGCGCACCTCCGGATAAACGACATAAGCGCCGCCATCAGCGGACAGGGGGTAGCTGCTCGATGTGCTCAGCCGCTGGTAGATACAGGAATGGATCTCCTGTTGGGTACCCACATGCGAAACGATCACAGGGCTGATCAATAGCCCGCTGGTCAGCGTCGAATCGCTGAACAGGTTGTACTTGTATTTTGTGGTGTGCGTTTTTCCGGTGGCTGGGTCATAATCTTTCACCTCTTTTACACGGATGCCGCCCGCCGAAATATTGTTGCGGTAGCAGGTGTTATTGTATCGGTCGATCGTGGTGTGATTGAGTGTCTGTTCCGTCCAATACGCATAGAATCCGGAAAAGCTATTGGAAAAATAATCAAACTCCACGATTACCCGGTAGTCGCCGTTGTTGAGGGTAACGTTGCCATCCACATCATTGTAAAACGTCATCACTTCGCTTCCGGGCGATCCGTCAAACATATGGATTACCTTGACGGTATAGTTGCTGGAATAAATGTAGTTCCAGTCCAGGTAAAAGTTGAACCGAACCGCGCCTTCTGTGCTGTTGACGGTAAAGTCATGCTCATACTGAGGTTCGTAAGGATTGGTGGTATTAAATGCGGTCGTGTCAAAATCCCGGAACGTGTAATAAGTATAGTCCGGTGCTACCTGGCTGGTATAATCAGCGAGAATTTTGTTTCCTTCGTAGGTAAAGGACCGGTAGCCACCAGTGGGCCAGGTAATTTTGGTGAGCGTATTAGCCTGTGCCATGTCACCATTAGAACGGCGGTCACCGAAGGTGTTAATGTATAGGGTGTCACCGGCTGTGTTACCCGGGTCGATTGTATAAATGTTCTTGTAAGCACCATTGGGGAAAAACGACCAGTTATAATCCTGACCGTTATAGTAGCCCCAATAATCTACTCCGCGCGAAAAATGCGAGGGCAAGTTCACGGTTTCATTATAATCAAATTTGTACGCACTGCTGTCGGTGCCACTAATGCCAAATTCGGAGAGGCTGTTTAATTTGAGCCGCCAGTAATAGGTAGTTGGCGAACCGCTCCCGAAATAAGAGTAATTAAACCGGAATTTTTTGCGGATACCAGCACCGTTTTTAGCGAAAAGGCGCATGGAATCCAGCTTAACGCCGCCCGCATAATCCCAGCGGGAGCTAGAGTAAAAGACAAGCGAATCGTTATCCCCTTCAATTGTGGTGAGGTAACTTTCGGTGGCCTCGTTTTCTACGAACTGCACATCTGAATAGTTGTCTTCTTCCTGACAGCCCCAGCTACTCCAGGTGCTGATGGGCATCTGTCCTGCGGATAGCGTTGAAAAAGAGGGATTGCAGGTGGCGTATTTAAATTTGATCGCCGACTCTTCGTTCATGTCGGTGATCTCCATTAGGTGCCAGGTGGCCGTATAAAAGGATGAAGGCGGCAGCGTTGAATAATCGCCGCTATAGCTGATCGTGGCTTTGTCTGTGGCACTGACAGACTGGGTCCGGTTCAATCCAAAATAGTATTTGTTTCCTTTGGCGTCTCTAAGCACCCAACCACCAATATGATAGCCTTCCTGCATGTCGGTTATCCATACGGGTGTTATGGATAGCTGCTGCTGGTCCACTAAATGAATGTTGCCGGACTCATCGAAATAAAATTTGCCAGACAGTCCGTTGCAACTGAAGAAAAACAAATCCGGCTCTGCATCCTTATGCCCGCGTAATACCTGGTTGACATTTTCGATGCCTGCCAGGGAATTGCTGTAGGGCCAGCCCGCTATAGGAAAGAAAGAGGGCTTCACCGAAAAATGTAAGTAGCCGCTGTCTCCACCGATCCGGCGGTCGTCGGCCAGGGAGTTCATTACCCGGGTGATCCGGCCGCCAGCCGAAAGGCTCCAGCCCAAACCTACGGAGCTGGCGATTTCTTCTACGCGGATACCGCCATTACTGTAGTTCACACTCACGGGCACCGAGAGGCTACCCGATGAAATAACGGGAAGGGGTATATCAATCGGTGTCGTGCCCGTAAAGGAGCCGACCGGCCGGTCTACCGCCTTAAATAAAGCGGCTGAGTTGGGTGATACAGTGGTCACCTTGGGGATAGACCCTGTGTAGGGCGATTGCGCACTTAATCGGACAATCGCCAATAGGAGCAATACTAAAAATGTAGCTCGCATAGTTTAATCCTGGTTTGTTAAGAGGGTGATTGCATTATTTAATACTGTACCCGAACCTGAAAATGAGGGGTTGCGTACGGGGTTGTTGTCTATAGCTTAGGCCGTCCCACAGCAGGGACATTTTTCCCTTGAACTTTTTGGAGATGTTGTATTTTTTGCTGACGCCAACCAGAGCGCTTTGTTGCCAGGCATCGAGGGATTTTAATTCCTGGAGGCTGGCAATGGTCTGCTGATAGTTGATTTCGTAGCCGGCGCTGATCCAGAAAGATCCCGTTAGTTTCCAGTCCAGGTAACTGCGGGCGCTAACGCCTTCATAGCTCAGCTTGATGCGGCGAATGTTTTGTCCCCAACCAAGGCTGCCAGCCAGGCCAATGCCGGCAATGGATCGATCGTTCAATTTATAACCCGCAGATAGCCCCCACTGCGTGGCGGCGGGCAACCACGCATTACTCCTGGTGCTTTGCACGTTGGTACCGATTTCAATGCGTTTCAAAAATGATTTTACTTTTTGGTTGTTTGGTTTAAAATCACGGAGTCCCTCATCCGAACCGCCGGCACCGGTGATCTTCGCGGTTAAGTGTTTCAACTGGTCCTGTGCCTGTGCGATACCTGCCTGAAGCAATTGTGGGGAAGCGTTGGGGCCCGCCACGGCCTGTTGCATGATGACACTGACCTGGCTGCTGGTCTGGGCACCGGCGATCAGGGGCGACATGGCAGGTGTAGCCGTGGCCACGGGCGCCTGAAAAATAGAGCCGATAATGCTGTAGCGCTCCATGAACGCTTTAAACGGTTTTGTTTTGCTTAAGAGGTCAACAGCCTTCTGTTCCCATTTCTCAGGCTGTTTAAGAAGTGTTCTGTACTCGTTAACCTGAGCTTCGTAATAATACGCCTGTTTGGCATATCCGCGTAGTGCTTGGGTCAGCTGCAGTCGGCCGAGCTGTTCTTTGAGATATTGACGCCTGTTCTTAATGAGCTGTTGAATCTGTTCAGCCTTATGAAGCCGACTGCTCACGCCATCCAATTTTGCTGCTGCATCTTTCAAAGCAGTGTTGTCGAGGGGTATTTTATGTTGTTCAAGAAACTGAAGCGACGTTGAGAGTGTATCCAGGAAGGGAATGTAGGCCGGGCGTCCTTCCATTTTTCCAACTTGTTGTTTACAGGTTGAGATTAAGGTCTTGTATGAAATGAGGCTGGTATCGAATAGCTGTTTGGCTGCTGCGGAATCCCGTCCGTAAACCTTTTTCTGTAATTTTTTCTCCTGCTTGGCGAACTGCCGTAACGCCTGCTCACTTTGGCGTATGATACGATTTTCTAAACGTGTGTATTTTTTTTGAGTCTTCTGTAAAAAGCGGGAAGGAAAAGACAGGATCTTGTCAGCGCGTTCGCGGGTATCCTGGGCGTTTGAAGAAGCTGACATAAACAGGCATACAATCAGCATGACTGCCGGGTGCAGTTTTCCCATTGCGAGTAGTTTAGGGGTTCAGTAAATAAGTAGATAGGAATATCGAATCAACCGGGACAGGCAAAAATTACCTGCTGGTGACACACTAATTGTAAGATACTGCGGGAATAAAATGCGAAATCGGTTGCGGATATGAAGCGATAACAACGTTAGCACTATTAATTAATAAATCAAAAAAATTGTTGCATTTGGCAGATTTTTTAATTGACTGATTCATGTAGATGTACTAACACTAACCTACATGATAAGAGCAGCGCTTACTGGTCGGCGCTTTTGTGCGATAAATACGCTTTTGCTCATGCGCTGGTTTGGAATTTATGATTTTGTTTGCAACGGTCTGGACAGCCAGGAAGGGGGCGTTTTCGATATGGCAGACGTGACGGATTTTGCCAAAACGGGAGCGGATATTAAATAAGCGGTAGCGCTTTTGTATTGGCCCGATTTTGCGTTTTTCGGGTGGCTAAGTTTGTCTCGTAACCACAAAATATCGAGATATGAAAAAGCACGCATTCACCCTCGTTCTCCTGGCATGTTCCACCTTCCTGTACTGCTGCAAACCAAAGAAAGAAAAAGCCTTTCAAACCGGTGAAGGGATAACCGGTGTCGTTAGCAAGCTGAACGACGCTTTTGGGAAAGACGCCTATTACACCGACATCACGATCAGTTTTGTAAAAAATGTGGGAACCACCGTGTCAGCAACCGGCACCAAGGACCCGGGTTCGGCTAAGCTGACCAGCAAGCTAAACGCAGGCGGTGATTGGCAGGACGTTTCCGATGTAACGCTGGAGGTAAGTGGAGGCGCCAAACCTGCGGATTTTATGTTTACTCTGGCGCAAGTGGATGGACTTAAAAAAGTGCCGGATATGGTCAAGGTGGCCATTGAAACCGTCAAAAAAGAGAAAAATTTCGACGTGGTGGCGGAGCACGTTAGTGTCAAATATCCCTCCCGCAAACTTAGCCCGAATGATAGCTGGAACTATTCTGTAAATCTTGCCCCTGAAAACGGTGGTACCTCCTTTATCGCGCTTTTCGACGATAAGGGCCAATACCAGCGTATAATTTATTAAAACTGGCCTTTGCTTACTACCCATCACAATCCATAGACAAAGAAAAATTCCCCTCCTTCAAGAATTCTCCACACCAAAATCCTTTATTATGACATTGCACTTAAATTCCATCGTTCCATCTGTAAATACCTTGCACGAAATTATCAATGCGAGCATGGCTACCAAGTATTCCTGTGCGTTGGTCCCCGACCGTTTTTCCCTCAACTTTTCGCAGCCGAAGCAATGTGTACTGATCAAAAAATCTGGCATGATTGGGGTCGGCATCTTTGTTAACGAAAAGAAAAATAGCATTGATATCGACGGCATTGTCCCCAACCAAGTTTTAGACCGTGTCGTATTTGGAAATTATTTTACCCGGCTGCTGCTCCTGGGCCAATTTAAAAAGCTGGAAAAGGAGGTCGCCGGCCTTCTGATCGAAAAGCTGCAATGAT